>JAVHVL010000597.1:0-7320 GCA_032160565.1 Pseudonocardiales bacterium
CGTCGCTGTACACCGGTCCTGGCGGGACGCACGAGGGGCAGGACATCGCCGGCGGAGCGGTGATCGCCGTCGGCCCGGCGGGCGGTGACCTGAGCGCCGCTCCAGGGCAGGAGCGCGGCCTTGCCGACGGCGACCCGGACCCGGGCCGACCGGCCGTTCCACGCCCGTAGGAGCCGGATGAAGCCACCACCGTTCGGCTACTCGAGGCCGGAGTCCCTCGCCGAAGCGCTGACGACGCTCGCCAGGCTCGGCTCGGACGGCAAGGTGCTCGCGGGCGGCCAGTCGCTGCTGCCGCTGCTGAACATGCGGCTGGCCGCACCGCACCACCTGGTGGACATCAACCGGCTCAGCGAGCTGGCGTACGTGCGGGTTGTGGACGGTCAGGTACGGGTCGGCGCGCTGGCGCGGCATGCCGCGGTGCTCGCCGACGAGGCGGCGGCCGCCGCGCAACCCCTGCTGCGGCAGGCGCTACGCCTCGTCGCGCACGCCACCATCCGCAACCGCGGCACCACCGTCGGCAGCATCGTGCATGCCGACCCGTCCGGCGAGATGACCGCCGTCCTTGCTCTGCTCAGCGGGGCCGTGCGGGTGGCTCGTGCCGGCGGCGAGCGCACCGTGCCGGCGGCGGAGTTCTTCCTCGGGCCGCTGGAGTCCGCGGTCGGCCCGGGGGAGCTTGCTGTGGAGGCGAGCTTCCCGGTGCTGCCAGCACGGACGGGCACGGCGTTCGTCGAGGTGGCCCGGCGGCAGGGCGACTATGCGGTGTGCGGTGTGGGCGCGGTAGTGGCACTGGACGAGCGCGGCGGGGTGGCGTCGGCGCGTGCGGCGTACCTGTCCGTTTCAGCCACGCCGCTGGTGCTCGACCTGACTTCGGCGCTCGGGGCTGACCCGGACTTCGCCGCCGCCGCGGTCGCCGCCCGGGGCGCCGTGGAGCCGGAGCCGGACATCCACGCGACGGCCGACTACCGGCGGCACCTCGCCGGCGTCCTCACCGAGCGAGCGCTGCGGGCGGCACATGCCGAGGCGGGGCGAGCATGAGTACCGAGGAGCTGTTCGAGGTGCGGCTGATCGTCAACGGCGCGGCGCACGACGTGCGTGTGCCGGCGCGGCGCCTGCTGTCGGACTGCATCCGTCACGACCTGCGCCTCACCGGCACGCATGTCGGCTGCGAGCACGGGGTGTGCGGCGCCTGCACCGTGCTCATCGACGGCGTGCCGATGCGCTCCTGCCTGATGCTCGCGGTGTCCGCGGACGGCACGGAGATCACCACCGTCGAGGGGCTGACCGAAGCCGATGGCTCGCTCTCGCCGGTGCAGCAGGCGTTCCAGGACTGCCACGGGCTGCAGTGCGGGTTCTGCACGCCGGGGTTCCTCACCACGATCACGGCCGGGCTGCGCGACAACCCGGCGCCGACGGAAGGCGACGCGCGCGAACTCATCGGCGGCAACCTGTGCCGTTGCACGGGCTACCAGAACATCGTCAAGGCCGTGCTCCGCGCCGCCGAGATCCGGCAGAACCGGCCATGACGAAGATGTTCGGCGAGCCCATCGCGCGGGTCGAGGACGACCGGCTGCTGCGCGGCCACGGTGCCTACCTCGACGACCTGGGCCATGACGCGCTCGCCTGCGCGTTCGTCCGCAGCCCGCACGCGCACGCCGAGGTCCTGGACATCGACGTGACGGGCGCGCTGGACGTCGATGGCCTCGTCGCGATCTACACCTACGAGGATCTAGCCGGCCCGCTCGCCGATCCGCTGCCCCTGCTCATCCCGCACCCCGCGCTCACCCACGGCCGCACGCAGTACGCCCTGGCCCGCGATGTCGTGCGCCACGTCGGCGAGCCGATCGCGATGGTGGTCGCCCGCGACCGCTACCTCGCCGAGGACGCCGCCGAGCGCATCGTCGTCAGCTACCGCCCGCTGCCAGCGGTCGTCGGCGTCGAGGCGGCGCGCGCGGCCGAGCAGCTGGTCCACCCCGACGTGCCCGGCAACGTCGCCGCGAACATGACGCAGTCGGTGGGGGACGTCGCCGCCGCCATAGCCGCCGCCCCGCACGTCCTGGAGCTGGATCTGTCGATCGAGCGGTCCGCATCCACGCCGATGGAGGGGCGCGGCGTGCTCGCCCGCTGGGACCCCGAGTCGCACCGGCTGCGGATGTGGAGCTCCACGCAGACCTCGACGGGGTTGCGCGCGGCCGTCGCGGCGAAGCTCGGGCTCGCGCTCATCGACGTCGACGTCATCACGCCCGACGTCGGCGGCGGCTTCGGCGTGAAGATCATGCATCCGTGGCCGGAAGAGGTGCTCGTGCCATGGGCGGCGCGCGCCTTGGGGCAGCCGGTGAAGTTCGTCGAGGACCGTCGCGAGCACTTCATCGCCAGTGCCCACGAGCGGGCGCAGCTGCACCACGTGCGCGCCGGCTTCGACGACGACGGTCGGCTGCTCGGGCTGGACGTGCGGTTCTGGCACGACCACGGCGCGTACATCCCGTACGGCCTCATCGTGCCGATCATCACCTCCACGCAGCTGCTCGGTCCGTACAAGCCGGGCGCGTATCGCGTGGAGTTCGACTCGCTCTACACGAACACGCTGATCGTCACGCCGTACCGCGGCGCCGGCCGGCCGCAGGGCGTGTTCGTCATGGAGCGCACGATGGACGCCATCGCCGCCGAGCTCGGCCTGGACCGCACCGTGGTACGTGAGCGCAACTTCATCCGGCCGGACGAGATGCCGTACGACCACGGGCTGATCTTCCAGGACGGCCGCGCGCTCATCTACGACTCCGGCGACTACCCGCAGTCGCTGCAGAAGCTGAAGGCACTCGTCGGATGGGACGAGTTCGCCGCCTACCGCGACGCCGCCCGGGCCGAGGGGCGCCGCGTGGGGATCGGGCTGGCGTGCTACGTCGAGGGCACCGGCGTCGGGCCGTACGAGGGCGGGCACGTGGTGGTCGAGCCGTCCGGCAAGGTGAAGGTCGCCACCGGCCTCACCTCGCAGGGGCAGGGGCACCAGACCGTGTTCGCGCAGATCGTCGCGGACGAGTTGGGCGTGCCCGTCGCGGACATCGAGGTCGTCACCGGCGACACCCGGCGATTCGGTTACGCCGTAGGCACATTCGCCTCGCGCGCGGCGGTGATGAGCGGCTCCGCGATCGCCCTCGCCGCGCGCGCCGCACGTGCCAAGGTGTTGAAGGTGGCGGGCGAGGCGCTGGAGGTCAGCCCGGACGACCTCGAGATCGTCGACGGCATCGTGCGCGTGTCAGGCGTGCCCGGCGCGGAGATCTCGCTCGGCACCGTGGCCGTCCTGTCCAACCCGCTGCGCTATGCCTTCGACGATGCCGCGCAGGCCGCCACGCAGTTCGCCGTGGGCGACACGAGCAGGCCGCCGGTGGACGAGGACGACGAGCCGGGCATCGAGGGGCGGGACTACTTCTCGCCGATGCGGTCCACCTTCGCCAGTGGCATGCACGCGGTGATCGTGGAGACCGACCCGGACACCGCCGAGATCACGATCCTCAAGTACTGCGTGGTGCACGACTGCGGGCGGCTGATCAACCCGCGCATCGTCGAGGGGCAGATCCACGGTGGCGTAGCGCAGGGCGTCGCCGGTGCGCTGTACGAGCGGATGGCCTACGACGACGCCGGGCAACTGCAGAACGCGTCCTTCATGGACTTCCTGATGCCCTACGTCAGCGAGGTCCCGCTGAAGATCGACATCGATCACCTCGAGACACCGTCGCCGCTGAATCCCTTGGGGATCAAGGGCGCGGGCGAGGCCGGCGTGATCCCCGGCGCCGCCGCGTTCGCCTCCGCGATCGAGGACGCCGAGGGCATCCCGATCACCGCCATGCCCATCTCGCCGAGCGAGCTGTTCGAGCTCCGCCGCCGTACCGAAGGGACCCCCGCATGAAGGTCAGTGGTGACGCCACGCTGCACGCGCCGATCGACAAGGTGTGGGCGGCGTTGAACGACCCGGCCGTGCTGGTGCGCACCATCCCGGGATGCGAGCGCCTCGAGGCCACCGGCCCGGACACGTACCGGATGGTGGTCACCGCGGGCGTCGCGTCGATCAAGGGCACCTACGCCGGCGAGGTGGCGCTCAGCGACCAGCAGCACCCGAACTCGTTCCTGATGACGGCGTCCGGCGCCGGCGGGCCCGGGACGGTGAGTACCGAGGTCCGGGTGTCGCTCGCGGACACCGGCGACGGCTCGACGCGGCTGACGTACGACGCGGACGCCGTGGTCGGTGGCGTGGTGGCCGGTGTGGGGCAGCGGATGCTCGCGGCCGTCGCCAAGAAGACGGCCGGCGAGTTCTTCAGTGCCGTCGACGACGTGCTGACCGGCAAGGCCGTCGCGGCGCGGGGGCCGGCGGGTGCCGCGCTCGCGGAGCCGGGGGTCTTCCTCGCCCCCGCGGCGCCCGGCCGAGCGGTCAGCGGGGACTTCCTGCGCGGGGCGCTGGCCGGCGCGGCGATCGCGTTGGCCGGTGTGCTCGTCGGTGGGCTGCTGGGGCGGAGGTCGCGCTGATGCGCGCCGTCACCGTGGCGGCCGTCCAGGTGGCGCCGTCGTCCGGGCCGCTCGGTGCCGAGTCGATTGCGGCGAACTCCGCCCGGGCGGTGTCGCTGGTGCGTGGTTGCGTGGCGGCCACCGGTGCGGAGCTGGTCGTGCTGCCGGAGTCGGTGACGACCGGCTTCACGCCGGGCGTGGACGTCGAGACGCTCTGGGACCTGGTGTCCGACCTCCCAGGATCGGTCCTCGACCCGTTCAGCGCGGTTGCCGCCGAGCTGGGGATCCACCTCGTGGTGGGGACGTACCAGCGCGGGGCGCAGCGCCGGATCGTGCACAACGCGGCGGTCCTGCTCGGGCCGTCCGGCGACGTGCTCGGCGTCTACCGCAAGACGCATCCGTTCGGCGGCGAGCGCTCCGACCGGGGCGGCTGGGTGACGCCCGGCGAGGACATCTGCGTCGTGGACACCTCGCTCGGCAAGATCGGGATGATCATCTGCTTCGACGGCGACTACCCCGAGCTGTCGCGGATCACGGCCATCGAAGGTGCAGAGATCATCTGCCGCCCCTCGGCGTTGCTGCGCTCCGCGGACCTGTGGGAGCTGACGAACCGCGCCAGGGCATACGACAACCACGTCTACGTCATCGGGGCCAATGCGACGGGCGTCGACCCGGCCGGCGTCATCTACTTCGGGAACTCGATGATCGTCACGCCGATCGCGGAGGTGGTGGCGCGCGCGGCGTCGCACGAATGCTGGGTGTCGGCTCGGCTGGATCCCGCGACGGCGCTGGCGTCGCTGACGCCGGGGTCGTCGGTGCCGCAGCCGTTCGACCATCTGGCCGATCGCAACCTGGCGTTGATCCGGCGCTACGGTGACGCGCTGCTCGGGGAGGCGGCGTCGCCCTTCGCGCACGGTGGCGCGGCCGACGACATCATGGATTGACGGGCTGAACAGCGGCGCCAGCGCCCCGCAGTGGATCTTCCTGCGCCCGGGCGGTCATAGCTGCCGCAACCGCAGGAAGATCCGGACTTGGCGCCGCGTCACTCGCCGCGCGACAGCTGCGGGTAGAGGTCGCGCAGCAGGGCGATCTCCGCGCCGTGGTGGGCGAGCTCGTCGAGCGCGTGCACGACCAGGTCCGCCCACGTGGACTCGGCGTACGGCCCCCAGTCCGGTCCGAGTTGGCGCCACATGCCGTCCTCGCCCAGCGCGTCGATGCGCGAACGAAACGCGTCGAAGCTGGTGACGAGCGCGTCGAGTGCGGGCTCGACGTCGCCGAACCAACCGGCGCCGCGCACGGGCAGCGGCCAGTCGCCGAGTGACGGCGAGACATAGGACGCCAGGCAGTCCGAGGCGATGTGCCACATCCGCCAGGCGACGGTGGTGACCGGTGCGGGCTGCGGATCGCGCTCCGAACGTTGCGCCTGCCACTGGCCGTCGACGAGCCGCACCGACCAGCAGCCGCCGACCGGCTCCCAGAGGTACTCCTGCTGGGTCAGCCCGGTGAGCCGGGCGCGCAGCCGCTGCCACGCATCGTCGATGCCCAAGAGCAACACGGGCGCCACCTGCCGATCAACGCTCATGGTCCGACGCTAACGCCGCGGTCGGACGTCGGAATAGCCCGTCGGCCGGCCCGGTTCGGCTACGACGCGGTGGACGCCGGACCGCTTGCCGAGGGGCGCCGCTTCGAGCCGGGCACGCCGGCCTCCGGCGCCCTGCTCACCCGCGACGGCCTGGTCGACGCCCTCGCGGCGGCGTGAGGCCACGCCCAGCACGCGCCGCGGTCGATACGCCGTGGTCGATACGGTGGCGCGATGACGGCGACGCCTGACCAGCTCACCGCGGCCGGCCTGCAGTTCCTGCGGGACCGGCACCTGGCGTCGTTCACGTCGATCTCGCCCGACGGCACACCGCACGTCACACCCGTCGGGTTCACCTGGGATCCGGAGCGGTCGCTCGCCCGCGTGATCACGAGTGGCACCAGCCGCAAGGCGCGCAACGCGACACTCGGCGCAGCGGTGGTGCTCTGCCAACTGGAGGGCCGGCGCTGGATCTCGCTGCAGGGCACGCCGCGTGTGAGCGCCGCGCCGGACGCGGTGGCCGACGCCGTTGCCCGGTACGCACAGCGCTACCGCGCCCCGCGCGTGAACCCGGCGCGGGTGGCCGTCGAGATCGACGTGACGAGGCTGTACGGCTCGGCGGAGTTCTTCACCTCCTGACGCCGCGCCGAACGCTTTCGATCTTGGACTTTCGCTCGAAACGATCTTTGTCGTACGATTCGGCGTCTTCGACGATCGGCGCGGTGCGTGCCCGACTTCGAGCGCGCGTTACCTGGGAGGGTCCGTGTCCGTACGACGTTGCCTTGCTGTGCTCGCAGCCATGTGCTCATTCCTCGGGGTTGCGACGGTCCTCTCCGTCGCGGCGCCGAGCGCCGGCGCCGTGGTAGCCACGACGCCCGGCGAGTTCTTCTCGCTCGCGCCGTCGCGATTGCTGGATACGCGGCGGGGCATCGGTGCGCCCAAGGCCGCCGTGCCGGCCGGTGGCGCGGTGGTGCTTCAGGTCGCCGGACAGGGCGGCGTCCCGGTCGGCGGCGTGGGTGCGGTGGTGCTCAACGTGACCGCGACCGCGGGTACGAGGTCGGGGGTCGTCACCGTGTATGCCGACGGTTCGCCGCGTCCGACTGCGTCGAACGTGAACTACGTCCAAGGGCAGACGGTGCCGAACCTGGTGGTCGCTCCGGTCGGTGCCAACGGCAAGGTCGACCTCCGGGTCAGTGGTCTGGGCACTGTCCAACTGATCGCCGATGTCTCCGGATACTTCCTCGCCG
>JAVHVL010000126.1:0-2703 GCA_032160565.1 Pseudonocardiales bacterium
GGTACCGGGCACATGAGGCTGGGATGGAGAACGACGGCGAGTACGTGACGCTCCGCGACGGTTCGCGCGTGCTCGTACGCGAGCCGATCCCCGCGACGATCAGGGTGGCTATGTTCCAGCAGCCGAGCACGACGCCGCCGGCGGCGAGCACATCGGCCAGCCCGGCGGCGGCGAACGGCGCCCGGCCGTGCCGTCGAGCGGCGGCCAACCAGCCCCGCGCTGCACGTCGAGACTTCGCCGCCGCTCGGTCCGGGTATGGCGTGCCGGCAACGGGTTCCGCGCCGCGCACCACGGCGTTCGGCGTGCCCGGCATCAGCGTTGCGAGTGCTGGGTGGTGATCCACGCGGCGACGGTGATGACGGCCATCAACCCGATCATCAGCGGGTCGAACCAGGCGCCGAGTTCGCTGAAGTCGTTCTCGGCGGCCAGGATCGCGGCGGCCCAGACGGGCAGAAGTAGCAGGGTTACGGCGATCCGTGCCCACACCGGCCATTTGCGGTCAGCCATCGCGCGCCTCCTTCATCTCGATGCCGACAACGCGGCTCTGCCGTCGGCCGCGCGTGGCGTTTCGGTGACGGGCTTGGCGGATGGCGCGCTGCGGAATACCCAGTGCGCGTATATCCCGTAGCCGACGGTCCCCGGTCCGATGATGCCGATCATCACGGTGAGGAACACCAGGGTGTTGCGTCCGGCGGCCGCCGAATAGATCGTGACCGACGGCGGGACGAGCTGCGGGAAGTACAGGCTGACCAGCGCCAGCATTCCGCCGATCTGGGCGGCGACGGCGGCAAAGAAGCTGACCTGCTTCGGGCTGCGACCGGCCCACCGCCAGGCCGCGTACAACGCACCGATCGCAATCAGCAGGCCGTAGCCGAAGGGCAGCCATCTGTCGACACCGTCGAGGCGCAGGCGCCCGTTGCTGGCGATCGGCAGTAGGCACGCGCTGAGCACGGAGGCCAGGACGACGGGGCCGGTCAACAACCGCACCTGGCGAGTCGCTCGTCGGCGCTTGTCGACGTCAAGCTTCGCCTGCAGTTGCGCGGCGCCCGCCCAGATGTAGAGCAGGACGGCCGCGCATCCGGTGAGCAACGCGTAGCCGTGGCCGAGGAAGTCCCAGGGACGGCCCGCGAACCGATGATCGACCACGGTGATCCCGCTCAACAGCCCTCCGAACACGACGCCCTGGGCGAAGGCCGTCACGAGGGACCCGACGCCGAACAGGCGCCCCCAGACCCGATCGAAGCCGGGCCGGTGCAGTGCCATCTCGATCGCGAAGCCCCTGAAGATCAGGGCGCACAGCATCAGGCACACCGGCAAGTACAGGCCGGGGAGCGCGGCCGCGTACGCGTCCGGAAAGCCTGCCCACAGCCCCATCGCCAAGAGGATCAACCACGACTCGTTGCCGTCCCACACGTTGCCGACGACATCGAGCATGTCGCGCCGAGTGCCGGCGTCACGCTCGAAGAGCGTGAGCGTGCCGATCCCGATGTCGTAACCGTCCAGGATCACGTAGGCGAGCAGCGACAACAGGACGACGGCCATCCAGAAGAACACCATCTGCGATCACTCCGATCCGACTGGTGCGAGCGCCGGCACCGATGCCGAGGGGGTCGGCGGGCTGGCCTGCGGCGTCTCCGCGCTGGTCGGGGGCAACTCGTCGGGCCCCTTGCGGACCTCGCGCGCGACGTGTCGGACCCAGGCCCCGAACAGGACGAGATAGACGACCCAGAAGCCGGCGAGGGTCGCGATCAGCTCGCCGGTGGTCAGCGCGGAAGGCGAGTTGGTGACCAGGAGCTTGCCGTAGACCAGCCACGGTTGCCGACCCGATTCGGACACCACCCAGCCGGCGATCGTGGCGAACACCCCGACCGGCATGCTCCACAGCACCAGCCGCAGGAACCAGCGCTCGGTGAACAAACGTCGGCGCAGTCGCATGATCAGCCCGATGAACGCCACCGAGAACATGCCCCACGCGGCGAAGATCATGATCTTGAAGCCGTAGAACGTCGGCCACACCGGCGGTTGCAGCGCTTTCGGGAACAGCTTCAGACCCGGCACCGGCGTGGTTCCGGAGAAATTGTGGAATACGAAGACGCTGCCGGCGTGCGGGATGCTCAGCGTGAAATCGTCACGCTGCTTGGCCTGGTTCGGGACGACGATCAGGTTCCAGCCGGTGTTGCCGTTGTTGAAGTTGCCCTCGGCGGCGGTGACCTTAGCCGGCTGGTATACGGCGCTGACGTAGCTGGCCGTGCTGTCGCCGACGTAGAGCTGTAGCGGCAACAGCAAGGAGGCGCCGAGCAGTCCGAAGGACATCGTCTTGCGGGCGAACTGCGCCGCACGGTGCTTCAACAGGTAGTAGGCCCCGATCGCCGCGATGAACCACGCCGCGGAGATCAGCACCGCGAGCACCTGGTGTGGGAAGCGCCAGACGAAGGCGGGATTGAAGATCACGTGGTACCAGCTTGTGACCTGGAACTGCCCGTTGATCTCCTTGTACCCGGTCGGCGTCTGCATCCACGAGTTCGCCGCCAGGATCCATGCCGTCGAGAGCAACGCGCCCAGGGCCACCAGGCACGCGGCCACCAACGTCACCTTGCGGCTGACCCGCCCCTCGCCATACAGCAGGATCCCGATGAAACCTGCCTCGAGGAAGAACGCCGTCAGTGCCTCGAGGCAGATGATCGGACCGATAACAGGCCCGAC
>JAVHVL010000115.1:0-4047 GCA_032160565.1 Pseudonocardiales bacterium
CCAGCACGTCACGTGCCGGGCTTGATGCGCTTCGCGATGATGTGCGCGACGATCGTTCTATGACGAGTCGCGAGCTTTCGGACGAGTACTGGTACTGCATGGACCACCGTCGCGTGGAGAAGTTCGAAGACACCGACAGCAAGAATCGCATCGGACCTTTTCCAACTGCAGAGGCAGCCGCACGCGCGTTGCAGACCATCGCCGAGCGAGAAAAGGCTTATGACAGCGAGGATTCCGCGTGGGAAGGCGACGACTGACGACGCACGAATGCAGCGTGCGACGAATGTGCTTCGCAAGACCGCGAAAAAGAAAACGGCGTGGCGTGTTGACGGTGGTGCACGTCGCATCGTCCACTTGATCGCAACGAAGAGGATTCGTTGACAGCTGCCGAGGAGGCACACGCAATGACCGCACCTGCGAGGAAGGCTCCGGCCAAGAAGGCCGCAGCGAAGAAAGCCCCTGCGAGGAAGGCAGCGGCCAAGAAGGCGCCGGCCAAGAAGTCCCCTGCAAAGAAGGCTGTCGCTGCAGTGAAGCGAGTCGCCAAGAAGGCGCCGGCGAAGAAGGCCGCAGCGAAGAAGGCTCCCGCCAAGAGAGCGACCGCCGCGAAGAAGGCGCCCGCCCGCAAGGTCGCGGCCAAGAAGGCACCGGCGAAGAAGGCCGCAGCGAAGAAGGCTCCCGCCAAGCGAGTGACAGCCGCGAAGAAGGCGCCGGCCAAGAGAGTGACCGCCGCCAAGAAGGCGCCCGCCCGCAAGGTCGCGGCCAAGAAGGCGCCCGCCCGCAAGGCTCCGGCCAAGCGCGCTCGTTAGTAACACCACTGCCGGCCGTTTCCGTCGGTAGCACAACAGAATGGGTCTTCACCGAGTCGCCGGTGCACCCCTCGACTTCGGCGCACTGCGCGCCGAGTTGGGGGTGCCCGGCGATTTCGCTGCCGACGTTCTGGCGGAGTGCCGCCGCGCGGTGCGCGAGGTCGACCTGCCCGACCACGATGCGACCGACATCCCGCTCGTCACCGTCGACCCGCCGGGCAGTCGCGACCTGGACCAGGCCTTGCACATCGCACGCGACGGCACGGGTTACCTCGTCAGCTATGCGATCGCGGATGTCGCGTCGTTCGTGCGACCAGGCTCTGCGCTCGACGACGAAGCGCATCGACGTGGCGAGACGTTCTACTTCCCCGATGCGCGCACTCCGCTGCACCCGCCGGAGCTGAGCGACGACGCGGCCAGCCTCCTGCCCGGCCGATTGCGTCCGGCCGTCCTCTGGCGTATCGCGCTCGACGCGGCCGGGGCGGTGACCGCCGTCGACGTGCGTCGCGCGCGAGTGCGCAGTCGAGCGCAGCTCGATTACGCGCAGGTTCAGGATGGGATGGCCACGGGGGCGCTGCCCGACGCGGTGCTGTTGCTGGAGGAGGTCGGCAGGTTGCGGCTGGCGCAAGCACGGCAACGGCATGCCATCAACCTCGACATTCCGGAGCAGGTGGTCAGTGGCGACGAGCGCCGGGGGTGGATGCTGCAGTTCCGCAACTCGTTACCCGCGGAGCTGTACAACGCCGAGCTGTCCGTGCTCACCGGTATGTGCGCGGCTCGCCTGATGCTCGACACCGGCTACGGCATCCTCCGCACCGTTCCGCCGCCGGATCACGGCACCATCGTCGGGCTACGACGCGCCGCGCACGCGCTCGGCGTGGACTGGCCGGACGGTGTCGCGCCCGGTGACGTACTCGCTGACCTGAACCGCAGCGACGGACGGCAGGTGGCCTTCGTCGAGCACGCGGCGGCGTTGCTGCGCGGCGCCGGGTACGACAGCTTCGACAACGACCCACCGGAGCAGCCGATGCACGCCGGCATCGGTGCGCCGTACGCGCATGTCACCGCACCACTGCGCCGGCTCGTCGACAGGTACGGCAGCGAGATCTGCCTCGCCGCATGCGCGACGCTGCCGGTGCCGCAATGGGTGCGTGACAGCACGCCGCAGCTACCCGCACAGATGCAGCAAGCCGATCAACGTGCGCACGCAGCGGATCGGGCGGTGGTCGACATGACCGAGGCGTGGCTGCTGCGAGATCGGATCGGCCAGGTATTTCGCGCGACCGTGATCGACGCCGACACGCATGCGGGCACCGTCGTGCTCGACCAGCCCGCCGTGCGTGCCCGATGCGCGGGTGACGAGCTTCCGGTCGGCGCGCACCTCGACGTCAGGCTCGTCGACGCAGACGTCGCAACCCGCACCGTTCGCTTCGAGCGCGCCTAGTGTGGCGCCCAGTCAGTGGTATTCGTGCTCCGGACCGGGGTAGGCGCCGACGCGCACCTCGTCCGCGAATCGCGTCGCGGCGTCGTGGAGCACGCGGCCGACGTTCGCGTACTCCTTGACGAACTTCGCGGGCTTGCCATCGCCGCGCAGCCCGGCCATGTCCTGCCACACCAGCACCTGCGCGTCGCAGGACGGGCCGGCGCCGATGCCGATCGTCGGGATGTGCAGCGCGCGAGTGACCTCGGCCGCCACTTCGGATGGCACGACCTCGAGGACGACGGAGAACGCGCCCGCATGCTGCAGCGCCTTGGCGTCCTGCACCAAGCGGTGCGCGGCCTCGTCACCGCGACCCTGCACGCGATAGCCGCCGAACGCGTTGACCGATTGCGGGGTGAGGCCGATGTGCGCCATCACCGGCACGCCGGCCGACACCAGCGCCTCGACCTGCGGCACGACCCGCAACCCGCCCTCGAGCTTGACGGCCTGGGCGCCGCCGTCCTTCATAAACCGGGCGGCGGTCTCGAGCGCCTGCTGCGGAGAGGCCTGGTACGTGCCGAACGGAAGGTCCGCCACGACGAGCGCACGCTTGGTGCCCCGGACGACACCACGGACGAGTGGCAGCAACTCGTCGACCGTGACCGGCACAGTCGTGTCGTAGCCGTAGATGACGTTCGCCGCGGAGTCGCCGACGAGCAGCACGGGGACACCGGCCTCGTCGAAGACGCGCGCGGTCGAATAGTCGTAGGCGGTCAGCATCGGCCAGCGCTCGCCGCGGTCCTTGGCCGCCTGTAGATCGCGCACCGTGATGCGGCGGTTCTGCACGCCGCCATACAGGCTGGTGTCGGTCACGATTGCCTCACTTCTCTCCTCGAGGCCGGCTCGCCGGTCCCCGGGCACGTCAGGTGGACCCCCACATCGTGCGCCGATTTCGCGGGAATGTCTTGCCGATGTCGATGAGATGACGCTCACGTCCCCGGGGCCGGGGTTACGTGGTAGCCCTAGACGAACTCGCGCCAGCGGTTCGTGATCGGCAGGCGGCGGTCCTTGCCGAAGGACTTCAGGCTGATCTTGGGCCCAGGTGGGTACTGCCGCCGCTTCCACTCCGCCCGGTCGACGAGCTGGGCCACTCGCCGCACCAACTCGGGATCGAAGCCCTCGGCCACGATCTCATCCACGCCGGCGTCACCGTCGACGTAACGATGAATGACCGCATCCAGCACGTCGTAGTCCGGCAGCGAATCGGTGTCCAGCTGCCCGGGGCGCAGCTCGGCCGACGGAGGCTTGCTGATCGAGTTGGAGGGGATCGGGGGAGTGTCGCCGCGGGCCTCGGCGACGGCGTTGCGCCATCGCGCGATCGCCCACACCAGCGACTTCGGGACGTCCTTGATCGGCGCGAACCCGCCGACGGCGTCGCCGTAGATCGTCGAGTAGCCGACCGCGAGTTCGCTCTTGTTCCCGGTTGCCAGCACGAGGTGCCCTTCGGCGTTGGACAGTGCCATCAGCGTCGTGCCGCGGACGCGGGCCTGCACGTTCTCCTCCGCGAGGCCGGTGAGCCCCATGGCGGAGACGAAGGCATCCACCATCGGCGCGATGGGCACCACGCGGTAGTGCGCGCCGATGCGTACCGCCAGGTCGGACGCGTCGGACTTGGAGTGCTCCGAGGAGTACGAGCTGGGCATGGAGACGCCGTGGACGTTGCCGCCGCCGATCGCGTCGGCCGCTATCGCGGCGACGACCGCGGAGTCGATGCCGCCGGACATTCCGAGGACGACCGAGCGGAAACCGTTCTTGACCGTG
>JAVHVL010000156.1:0-3336 GCA_032160565.1 Pseudonocardiales bacterium
GCTGACCGGCATCACCGAGGCGGTCTTCGCCCGGTCCTTGAGCGCGCTGCGTGACCAGCGCCGTGACGCGAGCGGCGTGCTCGGCGGCCCGACGCCCGGCGGCCTGGACGAGTCGCTCGTGGACGACATCCGGTCCGCGCTCTACGCCTCGAAGGTCGTCGCCTACGCCCAGGGCTTCGATCACATCGCCGCCGGCAGCGAGGAGTACGGCTGGGGCATCGACCGCGGCGCGATGGCAACCATCTGGCGCGGCGGCTGCATCATCCGGGCCAGGTTCCTCAACCGCATCCGCGAGGCGTACGACGAGAACCCGAAGCTCCCCAGCCTGCTCGTTGCGCCGTACTTCGCCGACGCCGTTCGTAACGGCGTCGACAGCTGGCGTCGCGTCGTAGCACAGGCGGCAACCGCGGGCATCCCCACGCCCGCCTTCTCGTCCTCGCTGGCCTACTACGACGGGCTGCGCCGCGACCGGCTACCCGCCGCCCTCATCCAGGGGCTCCGCGACAACTTCGGCGCGCACACGTATCACCGCGTCGACAAGGACGGCAGCTTCCACACGCTATGGGCGGGCGACAAGACCGAGCAGCCGGCGTAGCGACAGAGTCGCCCTGTGTCACGCCCCGATACGCTCGTCGGCGGCCGCTACCGCCTGGTCGAGCAGGTGGCGGCGGGCGGGATGGGCAGCGTCTGGAAGGCCTGGGACGAGGTGCTGCACCGCCCGGTCGCGCTCAAGCAATTGCACACCCAACCCGGGCTGACGCCTGAGCAGGCGCAGCTGGCGAGCAGCCGTGCGATGCGGGAGGCGCGGATCACGGCCCGACTGCATCACCCGAACGCGGTCCCGGTGTACGACGTCGTCGACCACGAGGGGCAGCCGTGCCTCATCATGCAGTACCTCCCGTCACGGAGCCTGCAGGCCGTGCTGGCTGAGCGGGGGACGCTCACCGTGCCGGAGGTCGCCCGGATCGGCAGCGAGGTCGCCGCGGCGCTCGCGGCGGCGCACCGGGCCGGCGTCGTGCACCGCGACGTCAAGCCCGGGAACATACTCATCGATCAGGAGGGCACGGCGAAGGTCACCGACTTCGGCATCTCGCATGCGCTCGGCGACGTCACGCTCACCTCCACCGGCATCGTCACCGGGACGCCGGCCTTCCTCGCGCCCGAGGTGGCGCGCGGCGTCGAGTCCGGCTTCGCCTCGGACGTCTTCTCGCTGGGCTCGACGCTCTACGCAGCGCTCGAGGGGACCCCGCCGTTCGGGACGAGCGAGAACCCGATGGCCGTGCTGCACCGAGCGGCCTCCGGGCAGATCGACCCGCCGCGCCGCGGCGGTCCCTTGACCGACCTGCTGCTGCGGATGCTCGCGCCCGACCCCGCCGCGCGCCCCGCCATGGACGAGGTGGCGAGCAGGCTGGCGGCGGTACCGGCGACGGCGGCGGTACCGGCGACGGCGGCCGACCCGGCCCACGCCGCCACGCGGGCGATGACGGCGCCGCCACCGCTTGTCGTGCCGTCCACGACGATGGCACTGCCGGCGACGGGGTCGGCGGCACGCTGGCCGGCACCACTGCCGCCCGAACCACCGCGGCCGCACGGGCGACCTGCTGCGGCCGCCGGTGCCGAGCCGCCGCCCCGTCGCCGCCCGACGGCGCTGCTGGCCGCGCTGGGCGCCGTGCTCCTCGTGCTCGCCGTCGCAGGTGTGCTGGTGGCCCGGGCGATCCAGAACTCGAACGGTGGACAGGGTGCTGTCGCCGGCGCGACCCGCTCGACAACCGCGCACACCAGCGCGTCGTCGCAAGCGTCGGCCGCCTCCACCGCATCGCAGCCGGCATCGTCGACGAGCCCGGCCCCGGAGACCAGCCCGATCTCGGCCGGCGGCGAAGGCGCCGCCAAGCCGGGGCAGCTCACCAAGGCGGTCAAGGACTACTACGCGCTGCTGCCCCAGAACACCGACGAGGCCTGGGCGCGGCTCACGCCGAGCTACCAAGCGGCGCACGCGGGCGGCCGGGACGCGTACCAGACCTTCTGGGATTCGATCGACAATGTGGATGTCTCCGGCGCGACGGCGAACCCGCCCGGATCCGCGGTGGCGATGATCACCTACACCTACCAGGACGGCCGCGTGGTGGATGAACGCACCGCCTTCGGCCTGGTTCGCCAGGACGGCATCCTCAAGATCGACAGCACCAGCGTCCTGACCAGTTCGACCCGCTGACGCCTACTCGCCGGTCGGCAGCTCGTGGTGACCGCCGAAGGCCTGCCGCATCGCCGACAGCAGCTTGTCGGCGTAGACCGCCTCGCCCCGGCTGCTGAACCGCGCGAACAGCGCCGCGGACAGCACGGGCACCGGCACGCCCTCGTCGATGGCGGCCTTGACCGTCCAGCGCCCCTCGCCGGAGTCCGAGACCCGGCCGGCGATCCCCTGCAGCTGGGGGTTGGCGTGCAGCGCCCCGGCGGTGAGGTCCAGCAGCCACGACGCGACGACGGAGCCGCGGCGCCACACCTCGGTGACCGCGGCGATGTCGAGGTCGTAGCCGTAGTACTGCGGCTGGTCGATCGGCGCCACCTCGGCCGAGTGCTCCTGGCTCTCCTTGCCCGCGTTCGCGTGGTAGAGCACGTTGAGCCCCTCGGCGTACGCGGCCATCAGCCCGTACTCGATGCCGTTGTGGACCATCTTGACGAAGTGACCGGCACCGGACGGTCCGCAGTGCAGGTAACCCTGCTCCTCGCGTGCGGTCTCACCCGTGCGCCCCGGCGTGCGAGCCGCCGACTCCACGCCCGGCGCAATGCTGGCGAACAGCGGGTCGAGGTGCTCGACGACCTCCTTCTCGCCGCCGATCATCAGGCAGTACCCGCGCTCGAGTCCCCACACGCCACCGCTGGTACCCACGTCGACGTAGTGGATGCCACGCGGCTTCAGCGCGGCGGCGCGGTCGATGTCCTCGCGGTAGTTGGAGTTCCCGCCGTCGATGATGATGTCGCCGGGCTCCATGAGGCCGGCGAGCTCCTCCACCACCTGGCCGGTGATGCCGGCCGGGATCATCACCCACGCCACCCGGGGCTTCGCCAGCTTGGCGACGAAGTCCGGCAGCGTCAGCGCCCCCACCGCGCCGTCCTTCTCCAGGCTCGCCACGGCATCGGCCGTGACGTCGTAGGTCACCGCGGCGTGCCCGTCCTTCATGACCCGGCGCGCGATGTTCGCGCCCATCCGACCCAGGCCGACCATTCCGAGCTGCATCGTTACTCCTCCCGTTGGGCCGGACGAGCCGCCCGGTAGCGGCGAATCAGTTCGTTCGTGGAGCTGTCGTGCGTGAGTTCGGGATCCTCGTCGGACGTGAG
>JAVHVL010000193.1:0-2994 GCA_032160565.1 Pseudonocardiales bacterium
GCGGCGGGGCGCATCGGCCGCTTCCGCGAGGAGACCCGCGAGCAGCGGATGCAGATCGCCGACGAGGCGGAGGCCCGCTACGGCCGCAAGGTGGCGTGGGGCGCCGGCGTCGGCGACCAGCGGCAGATCTTCACGCACCTGGCCGTTCCGGTCATGACCCGGCTGCGCCAGGAGGACCGGCGGGTCCTGGACACCCTGGTGGACGCGGGCGTCGCTCGGTCGCGCTCGGACGCGCTGGCGTGGTGCGTGCGGCTGGTCGGCGAGCACACCGACGAGTGGCTGGCCGGGCTGCGCGAGGCGATGGGTGCGGTGGACAAGCTGCGCTCGCAGGGGCCGGAGCTCTAGGCCGCCGGCTTGCTCAGCGCGCGCCTCAGGTCGTCGCCCGTGGTGACGGGCAGGTCGCACACCATGCCACGGCAGACGTAGGCCGCCGCGCCGCCACTCACCAGCGGCCGGTCCGCGAGGAGCGCGACGCCCTGGGCGTCGGGCTCGCCGGACACGACGACGGCGCCCGGAGGCCGGTGCCGCCACGCCAGCTCCGTGAGCTGACCACCGCGCGGTTCTCCGACGACCGCAACCTGCACCGGGCCGGCGACCAGCGCCTCGGCCCCGGCGAGCGCCCAGCCGAGGAAGCGCGGCTGGTTGGTGCCGAGCGTGCTCACGATCCGTAGCGCGGCCTCGGCAGCGGTGCGGTGTTCGTACGAACCGGTCAGCGCGGAATACGTCACCAGCGCAGCGGCGAGGGCGCTCGAGCCCGACGGGGTGGCGTTGTCCGTCGGGTCCTTGGGGCGGCGCACGAGCTGCTCCGCGTCGTCAGCGGTGTCGAAGAATCCGCCGGCGCCGTCGCCGAAGCGCGCCAGCGCGAAGTCGAGCAGCGTGCCGGCCTCCGCCAGCCAGCGGGGGTCGGCGGTCGCCTGATGCAGCGTGAGCAGACCTTCGGCCAGATCGCCGTAGTCCTCGGCCACGGCGAGGGCGCCGCCCGCCGCCCCAGCGCGCGACGTCCGCCGCAACCGCCCGTCCACAAGGTGCACGCGCAGCAACAGCTCGGCGCAGCCTCGCGCTGCATCGAGGTAGCGCGATTCGGACAGCAGCACGCCCGCCTCGGCGAGTGCCGCGATCGCCAGCCCGTTCCAGGCAGTGACGACCTTGTCGTCGCGCGCCGGCTGCGGCCGAGTGGTGCGCGAGGCGAGCAGCAGCCCGCGAATGTCCTGCCATCGCTGGGGATTCTCCGGATCACGCCGCAGTTGCAGCGTCGACGCCCCGTCTTCGAACGTGCCGGTCGGGGTGACGGTGAACAGCGCGGCGGCCTCGGCGGCCCGGTTCGCCAACACCTCCTGCAGTTGTGCCGGCGTCCACACGTAGGTCAGCCCCTCGACGCCGTCGGTGTCCGCGTCCAGCGCCGAGGCAAATCCGCCGTCCGGCGTACCCAGGTCGCGTAACAGGAAGTCGGCCGTCTCGCCGGCGATGCGCTCGGCAAGCGGCGCGCCGGTCAGCCGGTACCAATGCAGATACACGCGCAGCAGCAGTGCGTTGTCATACAGCATCTTCTCGAAGTGCGGCACCACCCATGCCTCGTCCACGGAGTACCGCGCGAACCCGCCGGCGAGCTGGTCGTAGATGCCGCCACGCGCCATGGCCTCGAGGGTCTGTTCCGCGACGTGCAGCGATGGCGGGTCGCCGGTGCGCTCGTGCTGGCGCAGGAGGAACTCCAGCACCATCGACGGCGGGAACTTCGGCGCGCGGCCAAAGCCGCCGTGTGCCTCGTCGAACTGGTCGACGAGCAGCGCCGCCGCCTCGTCGAGCGCGTCGCTCGCAGGAACCGCGCCGCCGCTGAAGTCGGGCATCCCGGCGTCGGTGAGCGCGGTGACGATCCGCTGGCCGGCCGCGACCACTTCGCCGCGGTTCTCGCGCCACGCCTGCGCCACCGACGACAGCAGCCGGGTGAACTGCGCGCGCGGGAAGAACGTACCGGCGAAGAACGGCGCGCCGTCCGGCGTGAGCAGGCAGGTCATCGGCCAGCCACCCTGACCGGTGAGCGCCGTGGTGGCCTCCATGTACACCGCGTCGACGTCGGGGCGCTCCTCGCGGTCGACCTTGACGTTGACGAAGTGCTCGTTCATCACGGCGGCGACGTCGGCGTGCTCGAAGGAGTCGTGCGCCATCACGTGGCACCAGTGACAGGCCGCGTAGCCGACCGAGAGGAGAACAGGTGCGTCACGTCGCCGCGCTTCGTCGAACGCTTCGGGGCCCCAGGGCCACCAATCGACCGGATTCTCGGCGTGTTGCAGTAGGTAGGGGCTGGTCGAGGAGGCGAGCCGGTTCACCATGCGATCACTTGCTCCGATGCAACTCGCCTGTCTGGATCATGATTCAGACAGGCGAGTTGCGGCGACGAGCTGTCCGAGGCGGTTCGGTGCTGGTACGTACTTGGGCCGATCAGTGCCGCCTCGAGGTGACGCAGATCGCGTCGGGCCACCGCGGCGGTGGCCGCCAACACCGGGCCACGACACCTATAACGAATATGAGCACTCAACACAGCCATGCCTCGATTGTTGACCCTCGCCATGTCTTCCTCACACCGGCCGAGGTGATGACCCGCTACCCGTGGGGTCGGACCAAGGGTTACGAGGTGATGCGCACCCGCCGGGACGGCTTCCCGGGCGCGGTCGGCGGACGCTACTGGCTCGACACTCTGCTGCGCTGGGAAGACGAGCGCCTCGGGCTGGCGTCCGAGCCTCCTGCGCTGCCGCAGCTGCCGCCCCGCAAGCGCGCGGTGCGCAGCGAGGTGGCGTGATGGCCACCCGTAACACGGTCGTGCTCCGCGGCAACGAGCGCATCTACGGCGGCGGCCAGCGCGCATGGCGCTCCGTCGTGTACGAGCCGACCGGGCGCTACCCCAACTACCGAATCATGTTCAAAGCCAGGACGACGCCGGCATGTGGGAGTGGCAGACCCGCACAGCGGTCACCGAAGAGGAAGCTCGGGTTCTGTTCC
>JAVHVL010000222.1:0-4009 GCA_032160565.1 Pseudonocardiales bacterium
GCTAGCGGTGGGTGCCGAGCTGCGTCGGTGGGTGCAGGCGAAACTCGAGCTGAAGTGGTCCCCGGAGCAGATCTCGCGCACCCTGAGAGTCGAGTTCGCCGACCGGCCGGAGATGTGGGTGTCGCACGAGACGATCTACCAGTCGATCTACGTCCAGTCCCGCGGTGCGTTGCGCCGCGAGCTAGCCGTATGCCTGCGCACCGGCCGTGCGATCCGCCGCCCCAAGCGCCGCGCTGAGGAACGCCGCGGCCGGATCAAGGCCATGGTCCTGATCAGCGAGCGGCCCGCCGAGGTGGCCGATCGGGCAATCCCCGGCCACTGGGAAGGCGACTTGATCATCGGCAAGAACGGTGCCTCGGCGATCGGCACCCTGGTCGAACGCACCACCCGCTGCTGCCTGCTGCTGCATCTGCCCACCGAGCACACCGCGGAGGCTGTCAGCGCCGCGATGCTGGCCACCGTCGCTACCCTGCCGCTGCAGCTGCGTCGTTCCCTGACCTGGGACCAGGGACACGAGATGGCCGGCCACGCCGCCATCACCACCGCCACCGAGATGAAGATCTACTTCTGCGACCCGCACAGCCCCTGGCAGCGCGGCAGCAACGAGACCACCAACGGCCTGCTGCGCCAGTACTTCCCGAAGGGCACCGACCTGTCCGTGCACACCCGCGATCATCTGGACTTCGTCGCCGCCGAACTCAACGCCCGCCCCCGCAAGACCCTCGGATGGCAGACTCCAGCACAAGCGCTCAACAAACTGCTATTGCGATGACCGACTGAATCCGCCAGCCGAATTGTGCTGTTGATCAACGGTCATCCTCCTTTGGCCGAACGCACTCATTTGCCGTCGGTGGGACGCTTCGGAGTGGCTGCAACACCGGCGCCGAGTTCGTCGATCTCCGTGCTCGGCACCAAAGGACGCGCCGTCGGCTTCACGAACAGATGGTCAGGAACGACGTTGCTCCGGGGCGTGCATGGAAGCGGACGATGTGGCCGGCGCTGTCCCGAAACACGGCTACAGACGGCGACGGGGTTGTGACCGTTCCGGCTTGGTAGGGGTTACCCCAACCTGGCGGAGGGTTGCCCTGGCCGTCGTCGAGGGGACGGTCGGCAACAAAGTAGGTGTCGCCGATCCGCGCCTCACGAATACCGCAGTGCGTGTAGAGCGAGTACGGGGAGCCGTTCGACGCCGGCAACGCTGACGAGCTGAGTCTCGCTGCCCCCTCGCGCGGTGTGTCCCTCGACGAGCTGCAGCCAGGCACGAGAAGAAGGACGCCCGGCACAACACAGCCCAGTAGCAGCCATCGGCGCGCACGACAGTTCATCGGGACCTCCGCACACTTTGACGCGTTGGTGTCCTCGAAAGGTTCCTCGCTGGCACAGGGAATACATACGGACTTGCCGCCGGGTGGGTATGCGTCTACGACACCACGTTGGCAGTCCTGACCATTCCGTGGACCGGCATCGACCCGTCAGTATGCGACCGGTGCGGATCCGCCGGCCGGTTCCTGCGCAGCTACATAACCCGATACGGACTCACCCAAAGCGATGGAGCGAAGGCGTCATCGACGAATTGGCAAATTTTCAGTCCGCTCTGATCCACAACTGCCAAAGCTATCCGCCGTGATCTGCCGCGCTGCGCCATGTCGCCTGTGCCGGACCACGCGTGCAGACGACGAGCGTTCAGTAGAGGGTGCCGGCCAAACCGGGAAACGCAGCCCAACTCTCCGCCTGCACGCGTGACCGGCCGGCATCGCCCTGTTCCAGGCGAAACAGCAGCCGATAGGACGAAACCCGGTGCTGCCCTTCAAGCACCAACTCAGATCCCGGGACCGCCGCGGCTACCCGAAAGCCCGGCATGGTCGAGCCTTCGGCGAGTGGACGCGGCCCGGAGGCGGCGCAGTCAGCGGACCCGACGATCCGGGCGTACGTCGCGAGGCCCGCTCGTGAGAATGCTCGATCTACCGTTCGAGTCAGCACGGGCCAGACATCATCGACGCCGGCCGCGACGGTCGTCGCGTGTTGGTCTAGGTACGGCAACTCGGAGATCTGCATCAACGGCCCCGGAGTCTGATCTTGTGCATGCACCGCCCATTCATGCGGCGGATGCCGAACTCAGCCCCAGCGGCTGATCTCGCCGTGGGGGTAGGGGCGGAACTCGAGGCCTTCGGAGCCGGTCTTCAGGCTGGTCAGGTAGGCACCCCAGTTCGTGCTGCAGCCGCTCATGAACTCGCTTGCCTCTGGCCAGCCGGCGTGGCTGAACAACAGCGTCGTCCCGCCGTTGCCGGCCGGGCGCAGCGCGAACGTGATCAGGGTGTCGATCCACGCGTCGGGGCCGTCGACGACCCGCCAAGCGACCTCGTCCGGCGCGTCGGACACCACCTCCATGACGGCGGCGGGCTTGTCGGCGTCACCGAAGTAGACGCTGAAGCGGCTGCCAACTGCGCTTTCGCCGCCGAGCGTGCGGCCGGTCCACCAGCGCGCGATGCCGTCGGTGGTCGCGACCAGATCGTGGACGCGTTCCCGGGGGGCGTCGATGCTGATGCGGTGCAGGATGTCGGGCATTGTCTTGTCCTTTCGCTGGGTCAGGCGGTGACGAGGACGTCGGCCGGGTGGGTGTCGGCGCTCGCGCGCGACGTGCGGGTACTGATGGCGACCGAGGTCAGCGCGGCGAGCGCGGCGAACAGCGCGCAGGACCACAGAGCGGGCCGGAACCCGGCGGTCACAGCCGCCGGATCGCGGAGGCTCCCGTGGGCGGAGAAGACGGCGCTGCCGATCGCGATGGCGAAGACGGCGCCGAAGCGCTGCGCCATGTAGTTGATCCCGGAGGCCTTGCCCATCTCGATCTCGGCGACCGAGCTGAGGACGGCGGTGGGCACGGTGGGCAGCGCCATCGAGATGCCGATGCCGGCCACCAGCAGTGCGACGACGAGTTCCACCCAGCTGGTGCGCAGCGACCCGCGTGCGGCGACCCAGGCGAAGCCGAGCGCCTGCAGCGTAAGGCCGGTCACCATGAGCGGGCGCCGCCCGATCCTGTCCGAGAGCGCGCCGGCGAGCGGCGAGACGACCATCGGCGTCCCGAAGAACGGCAGCAGCCGCAGCCCGGTCGAGATCGGTGAGTATCCGCGTGCGAACTGGAACTCCTGGGTGATCAGGAACGCGGCGGCGAAAGTGGCTCCAGACATGAGGAACATCGTCACGTTCCCGACGGCGAACGCCCGGCTGTGGAACAGCCGCATCGGCACCATCGGCATGCGCACCCGTCGCTCCCACCCGACGAACGCCAGCAGCAGCGCGCAGCCGGCCACCAGCGTGCTGACGATCTCCGGGCTTGACCACCCCACGTCGCTCGCCCGCACAAGGGCCCAGACCAGGCCGACGACGCCGGCGGTGACGAGAGCGACGCCGAGAAGGTCAAGTCGCTCCGGGGCGCCGTGACTCTCGGGAAGCAGCCACGACGCAAGCGCTGTGGCGAGCAGCCCGATCGGGATGTTGAGCCAGAAGATCCAGTGCCAGTCGAGCCCCTCGGTGACGACGCCGCCGACGAGCGGGCCGGCCGCGACGGCCAGCCCGGCGAGGCCGCCGTAGATGCCGACGATCAGTCCGCGCCGCTGCGGAGGGAACGCCGTTGTGAGGATCGTCAGACTCAGCGGCAGGACGGCGGCGGCCCCCAGGCCCTGAACGGTGCGCGCCACGACCAGATCGGCCGCGTTCGGGGCGAGCGCGCAGGCGGCCGAGGCCAGCGTGAACAGCGCCAGGCCAAGATTGAAGACGCGCCGGCGCCCGAACCGATCGCCGAGCGCTGCGGCGGTGATGATCCCGGCGGCGAACGCGATGCCGTAGGAATTGACGGTCCACTGCAGGGACGCGAGGTCAGCATGCAGGTCGCGCTGCATCCGCGGCAGCGCGGTGATCACAACCAGCGCGTCGAGTACCACCATGAAGTACGCGGTCGAGGTGAGGCCCAACACCCAGCGCAGCTGGGTGTTGGGGCGGACGGGGATCGGGT
>JAVHVL010000228.1:0-3054 GCA_032160565.1 Pseudonocardiales bacterium
ACACGGCCGACATGTTCGCGATCAGCTGCGCGCTACCGCATAGGCGCGCTCCAGCACCTCGTCCGCCTCATATGCCGCGTGGACCAGTCCCGCCGCCTTCACCTCCTCGGCGGAGATGAGGCGCCGCTGATCATCCGTGGTCGTCCGGGACCGGTAGACGGGGTAGGGGTTGGCGATGAACTCCGGCGCGAAGAGATCGGGTGCGGTATCGGGATGGCTCATGTGAATCTCCTTCGGCGGCAGGATCGCTCAGCGGATGTGCGCGAAGCAGGTACGGAGCTCATCGAGAAAGACGTCCGGCTGTTCCAGGGACGCGAAGTGACCGCCGCGCGGCAACTCGTTCCAATGCACGATATCGGTGAGGTACCGCTCCGCGACCTTGCGCGGTACCCGGACGTGCTCGAACGGGAAGATCGAGCAGCCGGCCGGCACACCGACCTGATCGTTCGGGAGGTCGAACATGCTCTCCCAGTAGATGCGCGACGACGACGCACCGCTGTCGGTGACCCAATACAGCATGATGTTGTCGATCATCGTGTCGATGCTCAGTGCGTTTCGCGGGTCACCTTCGCAGTCGGTCCACTCGTAGAACTTCTCCAGGATCCAGGCCGCCTGCGCCACGGGGGAATCGGACAGCCCGTACGCAAGCGTCTGCGGCTTGGTCGCCATCTGGGTCAGGTACCCCGTGCCGACCGCGCCGAAGCGGGTCGCCCGGTCGACGCCCTGCTGCTCGAAGTCGCTGAGGTCCTTCGTGAGCTCGGGATCCGGCACCGTTGAGAGGACGACCGGGATGTTCAGGTGGACCCCGGCCACATGCGCGGGATCGGCGGCTCCGATGATCGACGTGATCACCGCGCCCCAGTCGCCGCCCTGCGCGGCGTAGCGACGGTATCCGAGCCGGGACATCAGCTCGATGATCGCGGCGGCGATCCGTTGCACGCCCCACCCTGGCGCGGTGGGCTTGTCCGAGAAGCCGAAGCCCGGGAGCGACGGGCACACCACGTGAAAGGCATCGGCCGGATCCGCGGGGCAGACCAACGGCTCGACGAGATCGAGGAACTCCCGAACCGAACCCGGCCAGCCATGGGTCAGCACCAGGGGCAACGCGTCCGGATGCGGCGACCGGGCATGCAGGAAGTGCAGCCGCAGGCCGTCGATCATCGCCGTGAACTGCGGGACCGCGTTGAGTCGCGCTTCGGTCCGCCGCCAGTCGTACTCCTCTCGCCAGTACCGGCAGAACTCCTGCAGGTAGGACACGGGAACGCCCTGCTGCCAGCCGGGGACCGTCGCCTCGGCCGGCCATCGGGTGTTCGCGAGGCGGGCGCGCAGATCCGTCAGGGTCTCCTCGGGAACGGCAATGGTGAAACCATCGATCGACAACGACATGCCTCCTGCTCTGGACCGGCCGCGGATGACGCTGCGGCAAGGAAGGACCGCTTAGACCCGCTGGCGCCGCCTGGATCGCACGAGTACCGATACCGACACGGCGACGATGAGCGCGCCGCCGTAGAACAGCTGCTGGACAAAGGTCTGCGCGCCGAGCAGTTGCAGCCCGGTGATCCCGGTGACCAGGAAGTAGACCGCGATGATCGTCCCGAAGGCGTTGAAGCGCCCGGGCATGATCGTCGTCGCGCCGAGGAAGGCAGCCGCGTAGGCCGGGAGCAGCAGTTCGGTTCCTCCGGTCGGTGCCGCGCCACCGCTCGTGCCCACGTACAGGACCCCGGCGACGCCGGCGAGAGCGGAGCACATGACGAGACCGAGTACCCGAACGGCCGGGACGTTGATGCCGGTGAGCGTGGCAACCTCGCGGGCCTGGCCGACGATGAGCATCTTCCGCCCGAGCGGGGTGTAGCGCAGCAGGTAGAACATCACGATCGCGACGGCAATGCCGTAGTAGAACTCCGGGGATACGCCGAGCACGTGATACGCCACGACCGCCTTGACCAACCCGGGCGACGCGCCCGTGATCGTGGTCTGATTGCTGATCCACGCGGTCAGCCCGGCCACCAGGCTGCCGGATCCGAGCGTCACCACCAGCAGGTCGACCTTGAGCTTGGTCGCGATCAGCCCGTTGAACAAGCCGACCGACGCCGACGCCACAACGGCGATCAGCGCGGCCAGCACTGGATTGACGGCATGGTTGACGTTCAACAGCGCGGTGATCATCGCCGAGAGCCCGACGACCGAGCCCACCGAGACGTCGAGGTCGCCGATGGTCAGCGGCACCAGCAGCGCCAACGCCAGAACGAGCAGCACCGCCTGCGACGACAGCACCGACGTCAGGTTCGCGCGGGTGAAGAAGGTGTCCGGCCGCAGCAGCGAGAAGACGACGATCGCGATCAGCCACGTGACCGGCAATGCGCTCGCCTCGGCGTTCCACCGCCGTCGCCGGGTTCGGGTCGCCGCGGCCGGGGATGGTGGCGCCACCGCGGTGCTGACGACCTCCGCCCGCTTCACCGAAATGTCCTCAACGCTCACTCGACTCTCCCCGCCGCGTGGATCCGACCAGACACTCGGCCGAGATCGTGTCCATCGTCATCGCTTCTCCTGTAAGGACCTTTGCCACGGCGCCCTCGGCGACGATGGCCACTGAAGTGCAGAGCGTCGCGAGTTCCTCGTAGTCCGAACTCGCGACGAGGACAGTCGATCCGGACCGGGCCAGCTGGCGGACGAACTCCCAGATGTCGTGCCGCGCCCGCACGTCAACCCCCTGGGTCGGTTCATGCAGCAGCAGCACCCGCGGCCGGCTCTGCAGCCACTTGGCCAGCAGCACCTTCTGCTGGTTGCCCCCCGACAGGGTCGCGATCTCGGCCCGCCGATCGTCAGGCTTGATCGAGTAGTCCGACACGATGCGGTCGCTGCTGCGCGCGATCAGCCTGGGTCGCAGGACACCACGGCGGTGGTACTGGCTGAGGACCGGGAGGCAGACGTTCTCCTCGATCGACACGCTGCTGGCCACGCCCTGGCGCAACCGGTCGGCCGGGACCAGTCCGATGCCGAGGTTCATCGCATTGCGGGGGGTGAGTGATCGCAGGTCGATCTTTACCCCGTCGA
>JAVHVL010000239.1:0-4654 GCA_032160565.1 Pseudonocardiales bacterium
CCATCGCCGCCGCGACCTCCCGCATCCGCATCGGTACCGCGGTGACCCGGCTGCCTGTCCACAACCCACTGCACCTAGCCGAGGACATCGCCTACGCCGACATCCTCTCCGAAGGCCGGGTCGACTGGGGCGTCGGCAAGGGCTACGACGAGCACGAGTTCCAGACCTACGGCATCAGCTACAGCGAGCGTGAGGAGCGCTGGGAGGAGACGTTCAACGCGATCCGGCACATGTGGGCGACCGGGCGCACCGAGTTCCACGGCCAGTTCTACGATCTCGGCGACGGCCAGCTGATCCCGATGCCCGCTCAGGAGCCGCTGCCGACCTACATCATGGTGTCCGGTAGCGAGCGCTCTGTCGTCTGGGCGGCCGAGCGACTGCTGCCGATCGTAATCGGGTCCGGCCCCGGCTGGGACGACATTCGCAGCAAGCTGGAGCTCTACGCCGAGACCGCCGAGAAGTACGGCCACTCCCGCGCGGACGTGGAGCGCACCGTCGCCCAGACCTGGCAGCTGCGGCCGGTCCACGTCGCACCGACCTATGGGCAGGCCATCGCCGAGTTCGAGACCGGGCTGATGTGGTACATGAACTCTCTCGACAACCGGGCGATGTTCGGCTTCTCGCACGAGCGCAAGGGCTACGACTACTTCCTCTCCCACGGATCGGTCGTCGTGGGCTCGCCCGAGAAGATCGTCGAGGAGCTGTCCGAGTACAACGAGCGCACCGGCATCAACAAGGTCATCTGCTGGTTCAACGTCGGCGGCCAGCCGGCCGCCCAGACAATGCGCGCCCTCGAGCAGTTTGCCGGCGAGGTCGTACCCGCACTGTCACCGGTGAACACCGACGGTCTGCGGCGGCCGGCCGCGCCGTCCGCTGCCGGATGATCCTCGTCGACGACGCAACCCCCATCTGGACGCTGACGATCAGCGCCGAGCCCCGCCGCAACGCGCTGACCCGGGCGATGGTGGCGGACCTCGTCGCCACGGTCGACCGGTTCGAGGCGGACGACACGGCGGCCGTACTACGACTCCGCGGCGCCGGTGACGTGGCGTTCTGCGCCGGCGGCGACCTGAAGGAGATGGCGACCGACGACAGCGGCAGCCCGTTCGTCCCGGTGATGCCGGCGCTCTACGCGCGCGTCCTCCGCAGCACCAAGCCGGTAATTGCGGTCCTCAACGGCGACGCGGTCGGCGGCGGCTTCGAACTCGCCCTCTGCTGCGACGTCGTGCTCGCGCGCTCAGGCGCGCGCGTCGGACTTCCCGAGGCGCGGATCGGCGCCGCCGCCCGCTACGGCGCGGCGCTCCTCGCGCGTGAGATAGGTCCGCACCGAGCGCTCGCGATGGCGCTGTTCGGCGACCTCATCCCGATCGAAGAGGTGCCAGGCGTGGCGCTGCGGATCGTCCCGGCGGCCGACCTGGACGCCGCCGCTGACGAGAGCGCCGCGCGGCTCGCCGAGCTGCCCCGCCCGGCGGTCGTCGCGACCAAGCGGCTCGTGCGCGGCAGCCACGAGCTCCCTTTGGACGAACTGGTCGAGCTGCCCGAGGTGCTCGAAGCGATCCACTCCGACGAACGCCGCCAGGCCGTGCGCCGCTACGCCCCGGACCCGGTTAAGTAGTCGTCATGACCGAATCCGATCCGACGACCGGCGACCGCGGCCGAGAGGTGCGAGCCCAGCTGCTCGGCGCCGCCAACCTCGCGCAGGCCCGCACCTCCGACGCAGTGGCCCCGGACCTCGGCGCGCTCTCCGACGACGTCCTGTGGGGACGTATCTGGGCGCGGCCCGGCCTCGACCTCAAGGTGCGCAGCCTCACCGTGGTGGTCGCCCTGATCGCGCTTGAGCGCTACGACTACGCCGAGGCGCACATCCGGGGAGCGCGCAACGTTGGTTGGACCCGCGACGAGATGGTCGAGGTGATGATGCAGCTCGTGTTCTACACCGGCCTGCCTGTCGTGCACGAGGGCATCAAGCTGGTGACCAAGGTGTACGGCGACGGTGAGTGACCTCGCGAGCGTCCCGAGTGACCGGCCGCCTCTGCGGCTCGGCGTTACCGGTATGTCCCGGCTGCCCGCCGACCGGGTCGCGGCCGACACGCGGCAAGCGGAAGAGGACGGGTTCGACTACGTGCTGTGGCCCGATCACCTGATGGCGTGGCACTCAAACGCGCTCTGGCAGGACCGGTATACCCCGCTGGCCCGCTATCAGCCCGACCCGCACCAGTACCTCAACGTGATCACCTGCCTCGCGGCGGCCGCGGTCACCAGCAGCCGGGTGATGCTCGGCTCCGGCGTCACTGACGTGATCCGCACCCACCCGGCGACGCTCGCGCAACAGTTCCTGTCGTTGCATCACCTCAGCGGGGGACGCGCGCTGCTCGGGCTCGGCGCGGGCGAGGGCGAGAACCTCACCCCCTACGGCGCGAGCCTGGCCGGTACCGTCGGCCGGCTCGAGGACGCACTCGAGATCATCCGAATGCTGTGGTCGGCCGAAGGCCCGGTTAACCGTGACTCCGCGTGGTGGCCGCTGCGTGACGCCGTGCTCGGGCTTGGTCCGGTCCCCGGCGTGGGCTTCCCGCCGATCTGGCTCGCCGCTCACGGTCCGCGGATGCTCGAGATCACCGGCCGCCTCGCCGACGGCTGGCTGCCGATGTTGATGGCGCCCGACGTGTACGCCGCCCGGCTGGCGACGATCGCCGCCTCCCGTAGCGCCGCCGGTCGCGACGCATCGTTCACCCCGGCGCTGTGGTCCTACGTCTGCTATGGCGAGTCCCGCGAGGCCTGCCTGGAGCTCTTCGAGTCGCCGATGTACAAGACGTTCGCGTTGCTACTACCCGCGAGCGACTTCGAAGCCCTCGGCCGCCCGCACCCGCTCGGCGCATCGGGCCTGGGCGGGTTCATCCCCACCCGGCTCGACGAGGAGCAGATCCTCAGGCTCACTGCCGACGTGCCGGTCGAGCTCGTAGCGCGCTGCGTGCTGCACGGCACTGTCGACGACGTCCACGACGATCTCCGCGCGTTGCAGGTGGCGGGTATGGACGTCGCCGTGCTCGGGAACGTGTCCTTCCTGACGGACCGTGCGCAGGTGCGCCCGAGCTTCGCGGCGCAGCGTGAACTGGTCGCCCGCGTGACCGGAAAGGTGCAGGTGTGACGACCAGAGGAACCGGATCGGTCGACCTCGAGCTCGGCAGCGACATCGACAGTGTCCTCGACGCGCTGCGCGACTTCGTCCGCACCGAGGTGCTCCCGATCGAGGAGAAGCTCGGCGACCTACTCACCGACCCGAGCCGCACCTATGACAGCACCGGCCGCTACCGGCCGGAGATCCTCGAAGCCCGTCGGGCGATCCGGATGCGCTCGGCCGAAGCCGGCTACCTCCAGATGTTCGTCCCCGAGTCCATCGGCGGCGGCGGGCTCGGTGCGCTCGCGCACTACGCGGTCTGGGAGGACCTGTACCACCGCTGGAGCATGAAGCACTGGCTGGCGTTCGAGTCCGTCTCGCACTGGGCCACCGGGCCGAGCCACCTCTTCGAACACTCCAGCCCGCGCGTTCGCGAGGAGATCTTCGCGCCGCTGATGTCGGGCGAGAAGACGATGTGCTTCGCCATGTCCGAGCCCGACGCCGGCTCGGACCTTTGGCAAATGCGCACCACTGCGCACTGCGAGGACGACCACTGGATCATCAACGGCATTAAGCAGTGGATGACGAACGGCCCGTACGCCGACTACGCCATCGTCTTCGCGGTGACCGATCACGAGCAGCTCGCGCGGCGGCGTGGCGGCATCTCGGCGTTCGTCGTCGACACCACGAGCCCCGGCTACCGGGTCGACAGCGTGATCAAGATGTTCGGGCACGTCGGGTCGAACGAGGCGATCCTGTCCTTCACCGACGTTGAGGTCCCCGACGACGCGCTGTTGGGCGAGCTTCACGAAGGACTCGCGTTCGGTCTGAGCGGGACGACGGTCGGCCGTCTCTACAACGCGGGCCGCTCGGTCGGCCTCAGTCGGTGGGCCCTCGAGCAGGCGCTGGACTACACCGCGGCACGCCAGGCGTTCGGTTCGCCCGTCCTCGACTACCAAGGGGTGTCGTTCCCGTTGGCGACGTGCGCGATCGAGCTCCACGCGGCCCATCTGATGGGCGTGAACGCGGCCCGGACGATCGACGCCGGGCGGTCCGGGGCCATGGAGGCCGCCATGGCCAAGGCGTACTCGACCGAGGTGGCCGGCCGCGTCATCGACCAGGCCGTGCAGGCGCTCGGCGGGATGGGGCTCACTAACGAGGTGTACCTCACGCAGGCGTGGCTGGAGTTGCGTGCCGTCCGCATCGCCGACGGCTCAGCCGAGATGCTGCGCCGGCTGATCGTGGGGCGGCTCCGCAAGGGGGACCGGGACCTGTGACCACGACTGCGCCGATCGCGCTGCCCGACTGGTTAGTCGCCGCCCGGGAACAGCACTCCGTCCATCCGGCCGGGAGCTTGGGACTCGTCGACGAGGCCGCCGTGCGCCGGGGCGTCGCGTCGATCCATTCCGGCCAGGTCGTGCCGCTTGGCCGTCCGATCGACGCCCGGCCCAGTACCGTCGCCGCAGGGCACGGCGCGCCGACCCTGGACGTGACCGTCCACCACAACGGCATGTTCACCAGCGCCTACGACCGGCTGTC
>JAVHVL010000280.1:0-2988 GCA_032160565.1 Pseudonocardiales bacterium
GTGATCGATTGGGCCCCGATGTGCAGCTGTACAAAGGTGGCCCCGGCCTGCGCGTCGCTACAGCCCGCGGTGCTCATCTTGGCGGCGTCGGTCGTGGGGTCGCCGGTGAGGTTGCGGACGTAGTGGCTCTTCGAAGCGGGGTCCGGCAGGGGCGCGTCCTGGTTGAGCACGTAGCCGGACACGTCTGCGATCAACTGCACGCTGCCGATGGAGCCGTTGTAGAGCTGTACCTTGCCGTCGGCCCCGACCGGCGCGACCACCAGGTTCGGCACCGTCTGCCCGGCCCCGAAGTTCAGGTTGGAGACCGCCGGGCGCGTAGCCCCCGCGTAAACGGTGACCACCCCGGCGCGGGTGGGCTGGACGACCGTCACGTTCAGCACCACCGCGCGGACGTTGCCGAGCGGAATGCCCGCGCGCCCCGGCACGCTCACGGTCACCGTTGCGCCCGCCGCCACCGGGCCGCCCGACTTCCGGGTGTCCAGCAGCCGGGCGGGCGCCAGCGCGCCGAAGCCGCCCGCGTCCACCGGAGCACCGCCGAGGAAGTAGCCCGACACGTCGGCGATGAACTGCACCGTGCCGCCGGAGTGGTTGTAGAGGCTGATCTCGCCGCCGGCACCGACCGGCACTACCGCGAGGTTCGCCACCGTCTGCCCGCGCACGAAGTTGACGTTCGACGCGGTCGGGCGGGAGCCGCCGGCGGGGTACGCGGTGGCGTCGCCCGTGGCGGCGGTGGGCTGCGTGACGGTGAGGTTCACGACCACGGCTGAGGCGTCGGCCGGCACGCCCTGACCGGTGACGGTCGCGTTCACGACCTTCCCCGCGCCTACGGCTGCGCCACTGCGGGTATCCAGCACTCGGGTCGGGCTGATCGAGCCGAACATGCCCTGATTGACCGACGTGCTGCCGGGGGCAAAGTAGCCGGAGACGTCGGCGACCAGCTGCACCGTGCCGGTCGAGCCGTTGGCCAGGTCCACCTTGCCGCCCGGGCTGACCGGAGCGACGACGAGGTTCGGGACGGTCTGCCCACGGACGAAGTTGATGTTGGACGCCGTCGGCCGCGGGGCCTGGTCGGCCCACACGGTGACGTACCCCGTACCGGCGGTCGGCTGGGTGACCGTCACGTTCAGCACGACCGTCGTGACGCCGGACGGAATTTGACCGCCGGCGACGGTCAGCACCACCCGTCCGTTCGGCGCGACTGCGGCCTTCGCAGCTCCGGTGCCCGCGCGCGTGTCGAGGATCCGGGTCGGCGTGACAGCGATATACGGGCTGCCGGCGGTGACGGCACCCGCCGGCGAGCCGGCGCCGCTGAACGAGAGAAGCGAGCCAGCGAGGGCGACGACGAGCAGGAGCGGTCGGGCATGGGGCATCGATTGGTCCATCCGTGTCGGGGACAGGGCAAACGGCAACGGCCCGGCGGCCGCTCATCGAGCGGTGCCGGGCCGGATGCCTGGCGGTTAGGCCTGGGCTTCCTCGAGGAGGTTCCGGGTGCGGTTGGGGTCGACCTGGATGCCGGGCCCCATAGTCGTGCTGAACGTGACCTTCTTCAGGTACTTGCCCTTGGCCGCGGACGGCTTGGCGCGCAGCACTTCGTCGAGCGCGGCGGTGTAGTTCTCGACCAGCTGCTCCGGGGAGAACGAGGCCTTGCCGATCACCAGGTGCAGGTTGGCCTGCTTGTCGATGCGGAAGGTGATCTTGCCGCCCTTGATGTCGGCGATTGCCTTCGCGACGTCCGGCGTGACCGTGCCCGTCTTCGGGTTCGGCATCAGGCCACGCGGCCCGAGCACTCGGGCGATGCGCCCCACCTTGGCCATCTGGTCCGGCGTGGCGATCGCCGCGTCGAAGTCCAGGAAGCCGTCGTTGATCTCGGCGATCAGGTCGTCGCTGCCGACCTTGTCGGCGCCGGCCGCGCGGGCCTCCTCCGCCTTGTCACCGGTGGCGAAGACGATGACGCGCGCCGTCTTGCCGGTGCCGTGCGGCAGGCTTACCGTGCCGCGCACCATCTGATCGGCCTTGCGCGGGTCGACGCCCAGGCGCATGGCGACCTCGACGGTGCCATCGAACTTGGTGGGCGAGGCCTGCTTGGCGATCTGGGCCGCCTCGAGCGGCGTGTAGACCTTGTCGGCCTCGATGAGCTCGGCGGCCTTCTGGTAAGCCTTGCTGCGCTTCATTGCTCTACTCCGTCTCCCGGAATTGCCCGGGTTCAGTGGTCATCGGACACCGACCTTCGGCGCCCTCCCACGCTTTCTGGGTAACGCTCAGCCTTCGACGGTGATGCCCATGGAGCGGGCCGTGCCGGCGATGATCTTCGCGGCCTGGTCGATGTCGTTGGCGTTGAGGTCTTCCATCTTGGTCTGCGCGATCTCACGGACCTGGTCCATCGAGACCTTGGCGACCTTGGTCTTGTGCGGCTCGCCGCTGCCCTTGTCGACGCCCGCGGCCTTCAGCAGCAGGCGTGCAGCCGGCGGCGTCTTGGTGACGAAGGTGAACGAGCGGTCCTCGTACACCGAGATCTCGACGGGGACGATCTGCCCGCGCTGCGACTCGGTGGCCGCGTTGTACGCCTTGCAGAACTCCATGATGTTGACGCCGTGCTGGCCGAGCGCGGGGCCGACCGGCGGCGCCGGGTTGGCAGCGCCCGCCTGGATCTGCAGCTTGATGATCGCGGCGAGCTTCTTCTTGGGAGGCATGACTTCTCTTCTTCTCGGGATTCTCTAGCGGGTCAGATCTTGGAGACCTGGCTGAAGGACAGTTCGACGGGCGTCTCGCGGCCGAAGATCGAGACGAGCACCTGCAGCTTCTGCTGCTCGGCGTTGATCTCGTTGATGGTGGCAGGCAGCGTGGCGAAGGGCCCGTCCATGACGGTCACCGACTCCCCGACCTCGAAGTCGACGACGGCGGACGGCGTGGACGCGGTCCAGGCAGCCTCGCCGCCCGTCGTCCGGGCCGCCTGCGGGGTGATCGCCGGCACGAGGATCTTCACGACCT
>JAVHVL010000290.1:0-6076 GCA_032160565.1 Pseudonocardiales bacterium
GCCCACCTGCGACGTGCCCGACCTCACCGTCACCCTGCCCAGCACCACCGGCATCACCTACACGGCCAGCGGATCCCTGACCCTCGCCCCCGGCGAGTCCGTCACCGTCACCCCCAGCGCCGACACCGGCTACGCCCTCACCGACGGCTCCGCACCACAGACCATCACCAACCAGTTCGACACCACGGCGTGCTTCGGCGTCCTGCCGGAAGGGCCGGTCACGGACAAGCCGGTCACCCATCGACCGGTTGCGCATCAGCCGGCGACGCGGCCCACTGCGGGCGTGCTCGCCGAGACCGGTGCCGGGCCGATCCGTGACGAGCTGCTCTGGGCGGTCGGCTTGGTGCTGGCCGGCGGCCTGCTCACCGGCGTGACACGGCGTCGTCAGTCCAGCTAGGCAATCGGCGCCACGAGGGCCGCAGCGGTTCCGCACACGGCGGGCCGCTGCGGCTCTTCCGTTTCCTCAGTTGAGGCTCCGCCAGATTTTCCTCACTTGAGGCTCCCCAGATCTTCCTCACGTGAGGCTCCTCAAATTTTCCTCACGTGAGGCTCCCCGAATTTTCCTCACCTGAGGAAGTGCCGCCCCGGCCTCGCCCGTCGCCGCCGCATTCGCCAGTTCAACAGGACGATGACCAGCACCGTCACAGCCGCCAGCACGATCGCGGCATGCACGCCGGACCATTCGTAGCCGCTGGTCTGGACGCTGACAGACAGCGCGCCGTCGGCGCCGCCGTGCTGCAGGAAGCTCCGCAAGGTCAGCAACTCCTGCTGGCCGTAGCGCTCACCCGGTTCGATGTACGTGTTCTCCGACCACTCGTTCCAACTGATCACGCCGACCGCGTCGGGGCCGCTCGCGAACGCGACCGCCAAGCTGCGGGTGAGCGTCATGCCCCCATCGCGCGGGATCACCCGGGTGTGCCCGAGGGTGGTGCCGTCGAAGCCACTCGTGGCCGGTGCGATCCAGAGCCCGTGGTGCGCGTGGACCGCCGCACCCATGGCGGCGAGCTTGGTCGACGTTGCCGCCGCGGTGGGGTCGGCCGACGACCAGTAGTACGCGTTGCCGTCCACCAGACCGGCGACCCGCTCGTAGCCGCTGACACTCTTCGACGCGGCGAGCAGTTCAGCCCGTCCGGACAATGCCGACCGCACCCGCTGCACGTCACCCACCGAGTACTCGTCGGTACCGGTCCAGATGATCACCGGTCGCGCCTTGTAGGTCGCGGTCAGCGCCGAACCCCAGTGGGTGACGAGGTAGACCATGTCGGCTTCGACGGTCGCAATCGGAAGGGGGCGGCGGGTGAAGTCCAGCGCCTCGTACACGACACCCACGTCGAAGTGCTCGTCCTGTGCGACGCGCAGCAGCAGTTCCAGCCGCCGGTTGAGCGGGTCGGTCCGCTTCCAGGACGTCAAGAACCCCTCTATGCCGGCGGCGCGCGCCTGGCGCACCTGGTCCCGCAAGACGTGCGGATCGTCGCTGCTGTACTTGCCTTCCAGCGGGAAGTCCTGCTTGGCCCGGTTCCACGAGGAGGCGTTGTACCACTGGTAGAAGTACGCGTACACCGGTACGTGGCGCGCACCGTTCGGGGAAGCACTCGCGGCTGATTGTTGCTGGGTCGCTGGTTGTTGCTGGGTCGCTGGTTGTTGCGCCGGCTGTTGCTGGGCGGCTGCGCCCGCCGCGGAGCCAACCGCGACGAACAACCCGAAGGCGACGAGCGCGGCTGCCCGACGCGTCGCGTGGCGTGCCTGCATCACGACTCGGCCTCCGCTGTGTCGCTGCGGTCCCGTGTGTCAATGCGGTCCCGTGTGTCACCGCGGTCCCGCCGACGGGCCAGGCGCCTGCCGCCGAGCACCGCCGCCACCACAAGCAGCAACCCCGCGAGGGCGATCACCACCGCGTCGAGCGGGGTCATCACCCGCACGTCCACCCTGTCGTTGCGCGACACCAGCACGGTGGTGCGTGCGCCGACGACCGCCTCATGTACGTCGACGGCATAGAGCCCGCGCACCATCGAGGTGAGCACCGTTGCCGATCCGGCGCCGAGACGCACGGTGTACGCCGAGCCGTCCGGCCGCGTGACCGACACCCGTGAGCTGACGCCGGCGCCGAACAGCACGTCGTGAGCCGTCACGGTAAGGCTGAAGACCGCGAGCCGCACCGGCCATACGCCCGAGGAGTTGGGGTCGAAGCGCTGCCTGCCGCGGAACACGGCATTGCTGCCGTCGAGCCGAACCACCGACATGGAGTAGGTGATGCGGCGGGCCTGCCACACGTTGGCGGCCTCGGTGGCGTGGAGCGCGAGCAGCGACACCGGCTGGAGGATCTCGCTACCGTCGAGGCGGATGATCGAGCCACCGCCCTCCAGCCGCACCTGGGTGATCCGCGCGGGATCCACGGGCAGCCCCTGCAGGTCCTCGAACCGCAACGTCACCGGTCGGAACACCGACAGGGAGGCCAGCAGGCGCCGCTGATGCACCGCGAGCGGCTTGAGCCTGTTCACGTGCAGCAGGGCGACCGACACCTCTCCCGCGGAACGCGTCTGCAGGGTGAGCCGCTGGTCGACGGCGTTGAGGTCGCTGACCGGCGCGCTCGCCGTGCCGTCACGGCCCGTTGTCACGGTCGCGCCGTCGAGCAGGAACTGCACACCCGCGGTCGCGGGGACGGTGGCGATCTCCACCGTCCCGTGCACCGTCTGCAGCTCGAGGTTCCACACCAGTTGCCGGTACGGGTCGAAGCGTGGCGTCGCGGTGGTGAGCGCCACGCCAGGACCGGAGCTCACCCGGTCGACGGACCAGGTGACGGTCCGGGTGGTGAGCGTTCCTGCCGCGAGCTGAGTTCGTCGCGCGAGCAGCCACACCTGCCGGTTGACCTGGGGATCGACGTTCAGGACCTGCCCCGTCGCGGAGTGCAGCCGCATCAAGTGCACCGAGCTCGGCGCGACACCGGTCTTGCCGGCTTCGATGTTCAGCCGCACCAGTGACGTGACGTCGAGCCCGACGCTCAGGTGGCTCTCGTGCGGCAGGGTATGCGGAGCGGCGGCCACCTTGCCGAGCGTCAGGCGGGTTGTCGCATCGAGCTGCTGGTCGGCGAGCCGCACCGTCGCCGCGACGCCGTTGAGACTGCTCACCCGCGCCGACGCCGAGCCGTCGCTGCCGGTGGTGACCAGCGTGCCGCCGACGGCCAGCCGCACGCCGCCGAGGGCGGGCACCGTCTGCACCGACACGGTGCCCGCCGTGTCGGCCCGCGCCGGTGTCGGGAACCCCGAGGCCGCGACGATCAGCAGCACGAGAAGGGCGTTCACCACGTTGCGTCGACTCATGCCGCATTCACCTTCACGCGACGTCTGCGCCGTTCCCCCGCAAGCGTCCACGCGAGTACGCCCGCGCCCGCGGCCAGCGCGAGGCCGTAGCCGATATACAGCGTCGCGCTGTGCGGCTGCCGGATGGCAGGACGCTCGCCGGACGGGACCACGAGTGCCGCCGGGGCAGGCCGGCGATTGAAGGCGAAGGCGGTGCTGAGGTCTCCGGCGTCGCGGTCCCGAGCAGTCAACGGAGCGAGCGTCCAGTTGTGCTCGATGAACCCGAGCGTCGCCGCACTGTCGTACTGGGTGTGATCGACCGTCCCCGGCGAGGTGTAGGGGCTCATGAGCAGCGCTGGTACGCGCAGTCCGAGTTGGGCGCCGTTGACCGTCGGCGGCGCGACGTGGTCGTACCAGCCGCCAGAGCTGTCGTAGTTCAGGAGGAACGCCGAGGAGGGCCAGGCCGAGCTTGCGATGAGCGAGTTGACGACAGTGCGGGCCAGCGCCTGCCCGGCGGTCGGGCTCGACGGGGGGTGCTCGGTGGAGGCCGTGCTCACCACGTACGCCACGGCGGGCAACTTGCCCGTGGCCAGATCGACGTAGTAGTCGTCCAGGCGCCGGACGTGCCCGAGCAGCGCCGGATTGTCGAGGTAGCGCCGCATCGCCAGCACGGGGACGCGCGCGATCTGCCCGCCGCTGCGCGACTTCGTCGACGCGGTGTCCAGCGTGAGCGCGTGCTCGTAGTTCTCCACGTAGATGCGCCAGGAGACACCGGCAGCGGTGAGCTCGTCGAAGATCGTCGGCATGCCCACCCAGCCGGTCGTGGGTACCTCGCCCTCGGCCGTGGTCGTGCGGGCGGTGACGGCGAAGAGCCGGTTCGGGATGGTGCCGCCCGGTACGCCGCTGAACCACCGGTCGAAGACGACGGCCCGGTCCGCGAGCTGGCTGAGGGTCGGGATGTCGCTCGGGCGGTAGTACCCCATGGCCGCCGTGCCGTCCGAGGTGCGCCTCGTCTGCGCCTGCACGAATCCGTCCATCCGCCCCTGGTCCACTGACGTCCGCTCCGCCGCGACGGTGGTGCGCAGTTGGCTGCCCGGCTTGCCGGACGGGACCGGGAAGGGGCGGACGCAGGGGCGTGCGGCTGCGATCTTGACCGGTACGCAGACGCCGGTGGGCAGCCCGTCGACTCCGGGCCGCGCCCCGAAGTAGTTGTCGAAGCTGTGCTGGTCCTGCGTCATGACCACGAGGTGCGAGATCGGCGTCACGGGCGCGTGCTGCGTGGCTGCCGGCGACGGCACGTCAGCCGCCGCCGGCCGGGCAGCCGCCACCGCGCCGGGCGTTGCTACCGCGAGGGTGAGCACCACGACGGCGAGCAGGCGCTTCATGGCGTCACCTTGTAGATCACGATCAGCTGCTGCCCGCTCTTCCCGTGCAGCCGGCCGGACTGCACGCGCACGATCTGCCCGTGGAAGCGGTGCGCAAGTTCCAGGGCGCGGGCCGCGAACTGTGGAGATCTCCCCGCCGAGTAGGCGTCCCACACGACGTACTGGTAATGGCCGGACTTGAGCGCTGCGTCGGCGTTCAGGATCGGCTGGTAGGTGGGGTTGCGATGCAGCGGGTTCGGGCTCACCGAGAGCCCGTCGCTGCGGCGGCCGCTGTAGTACTGGATCAGGTTCGCCATCGACGGCCCGATCGTCATCAGCTGCGCACCCTCCGGCACGTTTGCCGCGACCCACCGCCCGACCTCCCGGCCGCCCGGGGTCCCACCGGCGCCGGCCAGACCGGACGTTGCCGGCGACACCACCCCGGCGACGGCCGGCACGGCGAGCGTCGCCAGGCAGGCGCTCAGGGCGACGGCGGAGACGACGCGGCGTCTGCGGCTGGGCACCCGGTCCGCGGACGGGCACAGTGCCCGGGCGGCCAAGACGGCGACGACCGGCGCGATGGGCAGCAGGTACGAGAAGCCCTTGACCGGCCACACCTGGAAGAAGAGCAACGGCACGCCGGCCCAGGACAGCAGCAGGGTCTCCCGCCATGAATACGGCCGGCTGGAGACGCGCCGCACGATCAGATCCACGGCGATCACTGCCAGCAGCAGGAAGCCGACGGCCGCGCCGACGTCGACGAGGTAGAAGCCGAAGGAGTGGTTGGGTTTGCGCGTCAGCTGCCAGAGCAGGTAGGACTGGCCGCTACGCGCGCCGCCGGCGAGCACCGTTAGCAGCGGATACGACCACGCGATGCCCACCGCCAGGCCGACGCCGGCGAGGAGGAATCGAACCGGCCGCCAGAGTTGGTTGGCCAGCGACAGGAAGACGAACCCCGATCCGAGCAGGATGATCGCCGTCTCCTTGCTCAACGCCGCCATCCCGAGGCACGCGCCCGCGGCGACGAACCATCGGCGACGTTCCGTGCGCGCACCCAAGGCCAGGCAGGTGAGCGCGCCGGTCGCGAAGAACGTCATCGGACCGTCCAGCAGGATCTGCCGGCTGATCATGACGTGGTAGGGCATGACGGCAATCAGCAGGGCGGCCACCGCTCCGACGCGCCGGTCGTACAGCACCCGGCCCAGCACGTAGACGAGCACCACGGTGGCGATCCCGAACCCCGCGGCGACGTAGCGCCCCACGGTGTCCGGCACTCCACTCCGGTACAGCGGTGACATCAACATCTGCAGCAGCAGCGGATGCGCCCGCACGACGGGAAAGACCGCGGTGAAATGCGGATTGCCCGACATCGACGCGGCCTGCGCGGCGTATACGGCCTCGTCGCTGTTGAGGCCG
>JAVHVL010000354.1:0-3003 GCA_032160565.1 Pseudonocardiales bacterium
GTCCTTCCAGGACCTCGACCTCGTGCAGCTCGCCGTACTGCCGATGTTTCTGTTCAGCGGCACGTTCTACGGGCTGTCGGTCTATCCCGACTGGCTGCGCATCGTCGTCGAGTGCCTGCCGCTGCAGCACGGCATCGAGCTGCTGCGCGGGCTGAATGCCGGCGCCCTGTCCGTCGGCATGCTCGGGCACGCCGCCTACTTCGTGGTGATGGCCGGGGTGGGGCTGGTGGTCGCCGCCCGCCGGCTGGGCACGCTGCTGCTGACCTGATGCGGTGTCGACTCGGCAGTCCGGCCGGTCACCAGCGGGGGAAAGGCGATCGGCGCAGAAAGGATCAGGCGGAGCGGCGCCAGCGGATGCCGGCCTCGATGAAGCCGTCGATGTCGCCGTCGAGCACGGCCTGCGGGTTGCCGACCTCGTACTCGGTGCGCAGGTCCTTCACCATCTGGTAGGGGTGCAACACGTAGCTGCGCATCTGGTTGCCCCAGCTGTTGCCGCTGTCCTTGAGGGCGTCCATCTTGGCCTGCTCCTCCTGGCGGCGCCGCTCGAGCAGCTTCGCCTGCAGTACGGCCATCGCACTCGCGCGGTTCTGGATCTGGCTGCGCTCGTTCTGGCAGCTTACCACGATGACGGTGGGGATGTGCGTGAGGCGCACCGCGGTGTCGGTGGTGTTGACGCCCTGACCACCCGGGCCGCTGGAGCGGTACACGTCCACCCGGAGGTCGTCGTCCGGGATCTCGACGTGGTCGGAGGACTCGACGACCGGCAGCACCTCGACGCCGGCGAAGCTGGTCTGGCGCCGCCCCTGGTTGTCGAACGGGCTGATGCGCACCAGCCGGTGGGTGCCCTGCTCCACGCTCAGCGTGCCGTAGGCGTAGGGCGCCTTCACCTGGAACGTCGCCGACTTGATGCCGGCCTCTTCCGCGTAGGACGTGTCCAGCACGTCGACGGGGTAGTTGTGCCGCTCCGCCCAGCGCAGGTACATCCGCAGCAGCATCTCGGCGAAGTCCGCCGCGTCCACGCCGCCGGCCTCGGAGCGAATGGTCACCAGCGCCTCGCGGGCGTCATACGGGCCGGACAGCAGGGTGCGGACCTCGAGCTCGTCGATGGCCTTCCGCAGCCCCGCAGCCTCGGTCTCGGCCTCCGTCCGGAAATCGGTATCGTCGGCCTCTTCGGCCATGTCCCACAGCACCTGCGCGTCGTCGACCCGGCGGCGGAGGTCCTCCACTCGGCGGATCTCGCCCTGCACGAACGACAGCCGGGAGGTGATCTTCTGCGCGTTGTCGGTGTCGTTCCAGAGGTCCGGTGCGGACGCCTGCCGCTCCAGCTCCCCGGCCTCGCGACGCAGCTTGGGGACGTCGAGCACCGCTTCGATGCTGGCGAGGGTGGCGGAGAGTTCTTTGAGCTCGGCTGGGACGTCCACGTCGGTTGAGCGTACGCGACCGGCTACCCGTCCAGCCGCGCGCTGAGAGCCTTTGGGGCCACCATGCGGTAGGCGTCGCGGACGATCTCGGCGATCTCACCCCAGTCCGGGTCGCCGTCGATGCGCACGCCGACCCAGCCGCGATGCCCGACGTAGGGCGGCCGGAAGAACTGCTCGGGGTCCTCGGCGATCAACTCCTCCTGCGCGCCGGGCGGTGCCGGGCACCAGAACGCGAGGTGTTCGGCGCCGTGGTGATGGTCATCCAGCGTCGCGAACTGCTTCTTGCCGCGTACGAAGAACGACGGCTCGCCGTGGCTGGCCCGCTCGGTTGCTTCGGGCAGGCCGAGGCAGATGCGCCGCAACCGCTCGACGGGGTCGCTCATGCCGGGAAGCTGCGCAGCCAGTCGAGGAACGCACGCTCGTGGACCACAGCGAACTGCGCAGCGCTGGCGGCGAATCGGTCCCCCTGGTGGCGCAGGTCCTTCGCCCGCTGCTCGTGCTCGGCGAGCGCAAGTTCGTGCTCGGCGCGGGCCTGCGCGACGATCTTCCTGCGCTGCGGCGGCCGCAGCAGCGAGCCGAAGGCCAGCTGGAGCACGGCGGGGCTGCGTACCGAATCCGCGGCCGCCGGGCTGGTCGCCCACGCGGTGAACGCCGCCCGCCCGGACTGGGTGATCACGTACGCCTGGCTGGTGCGCGCCCCGGCATGGCCCTCCTCGACCAGCCCGTCGCGCATGAGCTGTGGCAGCTCGCGGTACACCTGGCTGCGGGTGACCCCGCCCTGCGCCACCAGGCGCCGCTCGGCCGCGGCCACCAGATCGCCCCCCGTCGCGGCGCCGTCGTGCAGCAGCCCGAGGATCACCGCCGACGTGGAGTTGAGCGACACCACTCTCACGCTGCTGCACACCGGCGGCGCTGTCCACCCGGCGCGTCCGACATCGGCGCGGCGAATCGTGGCGGCGGCGCTCAGGACAGCGGCGCGCGGGCCGCGGACGTGGCGATGTGCCGGACGCCGGCGCCCTTGCCGAACATCGCGCCGAAGGCGATCCTGGTCGTCTCCGTGCAGGTCAGGCTGAGGGTCCGGGCATCCGCGGACAGCTCGGCCCGGACGCGCACGCCGCCGCGGGACGGGTCGCGTGCCAGATACTCGTCCACGACCCGCTGCACGCCGGCGAAGCGGATGGAGCCGGTGGGGTCGACGCCCGTACTGCGGTCGAGGTCGGCAGCCGCTGCCGCGCCGGCGGCAGCCGCGCCGTCACACACGCCTTGCAGCCCGCGTTGCTGCACGAAGGCGTCACCCGCGGCGATGGCGCCGGCGACGGCCATCAGCGCCACGAGGAAGAACCCGAGGATCAGCGGCATCGTGGAGCCACGGTCGCTCATCGCCCCACCGTCCGGAAGTCATCCACGTGCACGACGTACTGCCCCACCGTCGTGATGCCGCGACCGGCCAGGATCCTCGGCACGGCGGGGATCACCACCCGGCGGCTGACGCAGACCGTGAACTGCGCGCCCGGTGCCAGCTGCGGCGTGATGGCCGGTCCGTCGCAGGACGATCCGGCGGCGACGAAGCGCAGCCGCACGT
>JAVHVL010000426.1:0-2688 GCA_032160565.1 Pseudonocardiales bacterium
TGGGCGTGGAGCTGGTCGAGGGGCGCGACCTGATCTGCTCCGGCGGCGTGGTCCGCATGCGTGACACGTCCGGCGAGCGGCGCGTCGACGTGATCTACCGCCGGGTCGACGACGAGTACCTCGACCCGGTGCAGTTCCGCTCCGGCTCGATGCTGGGCTGCCCCGGGCTGTTGACGGCCGCACGCGCCGGCAACGTGACGATCGCGAACGCGGTCGGCAACGGGGTCGCCGACGACAAGCTGATCTACACCTACCTGCCTGACCTGGTTCGGTACTACCTCGGCGAGGAGCCGCTGCTGCCGAACGTCGACACCTGGCGGCTGGAGGACGACGGCGCGCTCGAGGAGGTGCTCGACCGCCTCGACGAGCTAGTGCTCAAGCCGGTCGACGGCGCCGGCGGCAAGGGGCTGGTGATCGGCCCGCAGGCGTCGCGGGAAGAGCTTGACGTGTTGCGCGGCCGCCTGCTCGCGGACCCCCGCGGCTGGATCGCCCAGCCGGTCGTGCAGCTGTCCACCGTGCCGACGCTGCAAGGGGATTCGGTCGCGCCCAGGCACGTCGACCTGCGCCCGTTCGCGGTGAACGACGGAAACGACGTGTGGGTGCTCCCGGGCGGTCTCACCCGCGTGGCCCTTGTCGAGGGGTCGCTGGTCGTCAACTCCAGCCAGGGCGGCGGCTCCAAGGACACCTGGGTGCTGGCCGGCGAGCGGCAGCGCGGCATTCCGCCACCCGCCCCGCGTGACACCACCCCGTCGGAGCGCAACCCGATGCCGGCCCTCGACGCCGCCGAGAACAACGAGATCCAGCAGCAGCAGCAACAACAGCAGCAGAGCGGTCAACGGTAATGCTGAGCCGGATCGCGGAGTCGCTCTACTGGATCGGCCGGTACGTGGAGCGCGCCGAGGACACCAGCCGGATCCTGGACGTCCACCTGAGCCTGCTGCTGGACGACCCGTGGGCGCCGGAGGACGTCGTGTGCGCCTCACTGCTCGCCGCGATGGGGCGCGACATCCAGGGGCCGGTGTCGCCGGCGGACGTGCTGGACATGCTGGCCTGGGACGCCGCCTCGCCCGCCGCCGTCGTCGGTGCGATCGGCGCGGCACGGGAGAACGCCCGGCGCAGTCGCGAGGTCGTCTCGACCGAGCTGTGGGAGACGATCAACGTCACCTGGCACGAGGCCTCGCGCCCGGGGCGACGCGCCCATCCGCATGCGTTCCTGACCTGGGTGCGCGAGCGGTCGGCGGCGTTCAACGGCACGGCGGATGCCACCCTCTCGCACGACGAGGCCTGGCACTTCCTGGTCCTCGGCCGCAGCATCGAGCGCGCCGACATGACTGCCCGGCTCGCCGCGGCCCGGGCGCTGGCCGGAGACGCGGGGCCGTCCTGGGTGACGCTGCTGCAGAGCTGCGGGGCGTACCAGGCGTTCCTGCGCAGCGCGCGCGGCGACCTCGACGACGCCCGCTCGGTGGAGTTCCTGCTGCTCGACCCGCTGTTCCCGCGCACGCTGATGAGCGCGCTCGTCGTCGCCGAGCAGTGCCTGGACGAACTCGCCGGGCGGCACGGCGCCCCGGACCGCAGCCGGGAGGCGCACCGGGCGCTCGGCATGATCCGCTCGGAGCTGGAGTTCACCCCCATCGTGGAGCTGCTCGAGGACATCTACCACGTGATGGAGCGCGTGCAGAGCGCCTGCTCCACGGCCAGCGACGCCATCGCGCGCCGCTACTTCCCGCGCGGCGTCGTCACCTCCTGGATGGCCTCATGAAGGCGCGTTACCAGATTCAGCACACGTCGACGTACCGGTACGAGCAGTCCGTCGGCGCGTCGTTCAACGAGGCGCGGCTGACCCCCCGTGCGACGGTGTGGCAGAGCCCGCTGGAGTCCCTGCTGCAGGTGGACGAGGCGAGCTGGCAGTTCCGCTACTTCGACTACTGGGGCACCCAGGTCAAGGTCTTCGAGGCCGAGCGCCCGCACCGCGAACTCGTCGTGCGGTCCAAGAGCCTCGTCGAGGTCGATCCGGCGCTGCGCGCCCAGCCCGACGGCGAGTTGACCTGGTCCGACGTCCGCGCCCGGTCCGTCACCGAACGCATGGGGGAGTTCCTGAGCCAGCGCTCCAGCACATTGCCGCCGGACGACCTCGCCGAGCTCGCCGACTCGCTGGCCGCCACCCGGTCGCCGATCGAGACGGCGTACGCGGTGAGCGGCGCGGTCCACGATGCGATGAGCTACCAGCCCGGCTCCACCGGCGTGCACACCGTCGCGGCCGAGGCCTGGGCGGCGCGCCGCGGGGTCTGCCAGGACTACGCGCACCTCGTGGTCGGCGCGCTGCGCCATGTGGGGCTGCCGGCACGCTACGTCTCCGGCTACGTGCACCCGAGCAAGACGCCGGTGCTCGGCGAGGCAGTCGTAGGCGAGAGCCACGCGTGGGTGGAGTGGTGGCTGGGTGAGTGGATGGCGCACGATCCGACGAACTCGGGCGAGGTCACCGATCGGCACGTCCTGGTCGGCGTGGGGCGCGACTACGGCGACGTCCCGCCGATCAAAGGGATCGTGGCCGGAACTCCGGTCACGACCGATCTGAAGGTGCAGGTCGAGATCACCCGCCTGGTCTGAGCTCCGTCGTGACGGCCGCCACGTCCGGTTGGCTCGCCGGCGCTCGGGGGTACCTCATAGGTGTCCGCCTCCAAACGAAGG
>JAVHVL010000457.1:0-3685 GCA_032160565.1 Pseudonocardiales bacterium
ACAGCACGAGCGTGAACAGAGAACTGGGGTCGCCCTGCAGGGCGGTCTCGGCCTTGGGCACGCCGCCCAGCCGCCCCGGTGGTGTCGCCACGGTGTTGCCCTGCAGCGCGGCGTCGACATAGAGCGCATGGCTGGCCGCCCAGCCGCGCTGCCAGCCGTCGCTCTCGGCGGTGACGAGGGTGATCCTCCCGCCGCCCGATTCGAGCGGCGCCGGGAACGGGTCTCCGGCCCGGCGAACGTCCTGCACCAGGTAGGTGAACTGCCCCTGTCCGGTGGTGATCGTGATGGCATCGCCGGCATGGGCGGACGCGATGCCGCTGAACGGACCGCCGAACATCGTGGATCGTCCGTACAGCACCGAGACTCCTGCCTGCCCGGGCATCGGGCTGTCGCGGCGATGCCCCGGGCCACTCATCAAGTCATGTGACGCGGTGCCCTCGACGACGACCGTGTCGTGCAGCCCCGAGGTCTTCATCGTCAACAGCGCCACAGGAGAACCTGGCGTGATCTGCCCACCGAACGGAGCGGTCTGTGCGGCGAGTTGCTCGCGCAGCTTCGAGTACAGGACGCCCTGCGAGTGATCGGCCTGCAGCGAGCTGACGGCGAGGGCGTAGAAGATGCTCCACCCGAGGATCACGCTGAATGCCGCGAGAGTCCAGGCCACCGCCGACGTGTACGGCGAGCGGGTCTGCGGAGCACGCGGGAGGGGCAGGCGTTTCGGTATGCGCACCCGCGCCGGCCATTGCGGCACGCGCCGCGGTGATTCCGGCGCCGCCGGCCGCTCCTGCACTGACGTCATCGACGGCCCGCCCCGCTCAGCCAAGCGGCCGTGCCGAGTGACGCGATGCCGAGGATCGCCAGCACAGGCAGGGCGAGCCCGAGCGGCCCCGCCGTCAGGCTGGAGGTGCGCGCCACGGGGGCGGCGGCGACGGACGACTTCGGCGACGCGGTGGGCGACACCTTCGGCTTCGGGGTCGACGTGGCCGGCGACACCGCGGACGACGACGACGCGGAACTGCCTGGAACGCTGCCGATGCTGCCGCCTCCCGCGCTGCCCCCTCCTGTGGGCACCTGGGGTACCGACGGCGGCGTACCCGTGACGGCTGGGAGGTCGCCGCTCAGCAACGGCACCACGCCTTGCTGAGCCGCCACCGCAGCGGCTGCGCTCCGGGTGTACTTGGCCTGCGCGGCAAGGCCGTTCGCCGACGTCAACGGCAGGTAGCCCGGTGGCAGCTGACCGTTGCCCAGCCCCGGTGCCTGCCCCGCCCCGGCGACGAACTGCAGCAGCGACGAGTACTGAGCGGCCTCGGACTTGGGCAGACCCGTGGTCGGCACGTCGATCGACATCAGCATCGTTCCTGGGTATGCCTGAATGCCGCGCGCGTCGGTACGCAACGTGCCGTACGGAACGACCCAGCTGCCCACCTTGGTGTCGGCCGACAGCAGCGCGGCGGCCGCCTTCATCGACGCGTCGTTCGGCGCCACGAACGTTCGCCCGCCGGCGTCGGTGAACGGTGCCGTGCCGGTGCTGGTGTTGTGCGTTTGCAGGCTCGCGACGTTGAGCTGGTAGCGCACCGCGTCGGCCAGCGACACGAGGCCGACGAGGAACCGCGAGCCCGACGCCTCACGCCCGATCGCGGTCAGCTTCTGGTTCTGCGCGCCGTTGTTCTTGCACACGATCTGCGAGTTGGCGATGTCGAACTGCATGTTCAGCGCGACGGTGGCCGGGTTCAGCACGGGGGACGACACGAGCGGCAGCCACGGCACCGGATCGGCGGTCAGGCACAGGTTCGCACCGGACGCGAGCTGGGCAAGGTGGGCGTCCAGCAGCGGCCAGTTGTCGACGGGCAGCTGGATGCCGCGGTAGGCCGGATTCACGACCATGCCCCACGGGTCCGGCTTGCCGTCGAGCCAGGCGCGTGCCTCCGGGTCGGCGTCGATGTAGGACGTCACCGCGTGCATGACATCCGAGTCGCTCGACATCACCGCGAGCGCCGCCGCGGGCTGGATGTAGACGGTCCTCGCGATGCCGGGATTGAGCGCCTGGAACTCTGGGTCACGGCTCATGTCGATCGGGTTGCTCGCGAGCGCCGCGAAACCCGAGCTCTTCGCGTCGTCGGAGGTGAAGTCGAAGCAGACTCCGCCGCATGCGAGGTAGGACTCGCTGAGCAGTTTCGCGAGCAGGCGCGCATTGAGCTTGAGGTTCTGTACCGCGGCACCGGTTGCGTTGTCGATCGAAAAGGCAATGGCGAAACCCGTCACGGCCGCGGGTGCCTGCACGGTGGGTTTGGGGAACGGCGTGTCGGGCGGTGCACCTTGGATGGCGGCCTCGATCGTGCCGGCGCGCAGCAGGTTCTTCGCCTGCGGCTCGCTCGTCTGCACGTGCCGGATGCTGAACGACGACGCGTCGAGGCAGAACTTCGGCGCCCACTGCTGCGTCGCCTGCAGCATCGCCTCCGAGCCGTAGAGGTAGGCCGTCGCCTTGTTGTTCACGACATCGCAGACACTCGCCGACGGAGCCAGCGTGATAGGGACCGAGACGCGGTTCTGCCAGTTCGATGCAGCCCACCACAGCGCGCCGCTAACCGAGAGGTCAGGCACCTCGCCGCCGCCGTTGTACGAGCCGGGCGGGAAGTGCCCGGCCTTCGAGCACGTACTGAACACCGTGGGGACCAGCGACGCGGATGGCCGCTGGTTCGCGGGCATGCCGCGGTCGGCCACGTCGGCCGCGTTACCCGCGGCGTCGCAGCTGATCCCGATGATCGGGATGACCTCGATGGTGCACGCGACGGTCGCTGAGCACCCGAGCGAAGCATTGGAGTCGGCATTCTGCACGACGAACTTCGCCGATCCGTGACTCGGCGCTGCGTCGACCGCCGCAGGTGTACCGATCACCGCGGCAGCGCCGGCCAGCAGCGTCGCACCGACTACGGCTGCGACTCGGGTCCATCGGGGGGAACGCATGGCAATGCCTCCACGGGGCCGTGCAACGGGTGCTGCCGAGCGGGTCATCGCGCGCGACGCATCCGGTCGCGGGCAAGGAATCGGGTGGTGATGAACAGGACGAGGACAAGGGTGAGCAGCAGAGCTGCCGCGCCGTAGCCGCGAGCGACGAACAGCGGCTCGCCACTGCGCACAGCGGTGAAGACGTACAGCGGTAGCGAGTTCATCGGGTTGTGCAGGGGATTCTTGTTGAAGAACGTGTTGGCACCGGAGACGATCAGCAGCGGCGCGGTCTCGCCGGCGACCCGCGCGATGCCGAGGATCAGCGAGGTGGCCAGGCCGGCGCGGGCGGTCGGTAGCACGACCCGCAAGACCGTCCGCAGTCGCGAGGCACCAAGGGCGAGCCCCGCTTCACGCAGCCCGCCAGGGACGACGCGCAAGACCACCTCGCCGGAGCGCGCGATGATCGGCACCATCGTCACGGCGAGTGCGAGCGAGACGGCCAAGCCGCTGTGGTCCCAGTGCAGACCGATGATCAGAATGGTGTAGACGAACAGCCCGGCGAGGATGTCGGGGATCGCCGTCATCGCCTCGACCACCGTGCGCACCGTGCCGGACAGCCGGCCACCCACCTCGGTGAGGTATACGGCCGTGCCGATGCCCAGCGGCAGCGAGATGACGACCGCGATGCCGACCTGGATTCCGGAGCCGACGATGGCGTGCCAGCACCCGCCCTGCGTGA
>JAVHVL010000183.1:0-2975 GCA_032160565.1 Pseudonocardiales bacterium
AAGGCTGCTGTCAGCCGCCAGCGGGAGTGGCTGGCGGATGCGTCCGCCGTGCAGTTCACCCGGCAGACGACAGGGCTGGAGGGGGCATTGAAGAAGATCGCCGGGCTGCCCACCGGCTCCGCCCTCACCGACGCGCGCGGCGCGCAGGAAGTCAGCCACATGCTCTTCGGCGAGGGGCGCCGCTCGTTCAGCCGGCTGTACGCCACCCATCCGCCGCTGTTCGAGCGCATCGCCGCCCTCGATCCGTCGTTCCGCCCGGACGAGGTGGCGCAGTTGCAGGAGAAGTGGGCCGTGGCGCCGCCGAACGGGCTCGCCGAGGACTACGCGCTCGGACTCACGGCAACCCGGCCCCCTGCACAGCAGCCGACCGTGCCGTCACCGGCCGCCATCCGCGCCATCGCCACGGACATCAGCGCACGGGTCGGGACGCTGACCGCGGCCGACCTGGCTCGCGGTGCACAGCTCAGCGCCCAGATCCCGGCCCGGTTCCGGCAGCTCGCCACCCAGGGCACCACCACGGTGCCGCTCGTGCTCGCCATGCTGATCGGCACCGAACCCGCCGTGCGGGCCACGCAGCTGGAGCGGATCGCCCGGCGCCTCGGCCCGAGCACGGCCGACACGACGAGAGTGCTGGTCGGGGAGCTGTCGCAGCTGCCGCCCCTGCTGCGGCTGCCGGTCGTCAGCATCGCCGTGCCGCTGATCGCCAATCGGCCGCGCGTCGAGCTGGATGCCGTGACCGCCACGCTGAACGACGTCGTCCTCGCGGACGGCTCGATCTCGCTGTTCGAGTACTGCCTGACCCGGCTGCTCGCCGGGTACCTCCACGACGCGAACAACCCGTCCGGCCGGTCCAAGCCGGGCCACGCGGACATGCGGCGCGTGCAGGCCGCCGCCGTCACCGTGCTGGCCGCGATGGCGGCCGCGGGCAACGCCGATCCGGCCGCGGCGCAGCGGGCGTTCGACGCGGCGACCGCCCATCTGTCGCCGGGCGGCACCGTGCTGTACGCGCCGCCGGCGGACACCTGGCGGGTGCTCGACGACTGCTGGGCACCGCTGGACTCGCTGGAGCCGCGGCACAAGCAGACGTTCGTCGAGGCGATGGTCGTCGCGGTGCTCTCCGACGGCAAGCTCACGCCTGAGGAGGCCGAGCTGCTGCGCACAGCGTGCGCGCTGGTGCACTGCCCGCTGCCCAGCCTGGTGGCCTGAGCAGCGGTGTCCCGCCGCCTCGGAAGCGCGCACACCGTAGCCTGGAGCTGTGACGGTCAGGCGCGTGATGGGCACCGAGGTCGAGTACGGCGTCAGCCTGCCCGGCCAGCCCTCGGCCAACGCGATGCTGCTGTCCGCTCAGATCGTGAATGCCTACGCCAGCACGCTGCCCGCGGGGCGCGCGCGGCGGGCCAGCTGGGACTTCGAAGAGGAGTCGCCGCTGCGTGACGCCCGCGGCTTCGACCTCGGGGGCAGCGGCAACGTCGCCCAGGAGTTCGTGGAGGCCGAGGAGGACGCCGGGATGGCCAACGTCATCCTCCCCAACGGCGCGCGCCTGTACGTCGATCACGCGCATCCGGAGTACTCCAGCCCGGAGGTCACCAACCCGCTCGACGCGGTGCGCTGGGACAAGGCCGGCGAGCTGGTGATGCTGGCGGCAGCGCGCCGCGCGGCGTCGATGCCCGGCGTCAACGCGGCGATCAACCTGTACAAGAACAACACCGACAACAAGGGTGCCTCCTACGGCGCGCACGAGAACTACCTGTGCAGCCGCAGCACGCCGTTCACCGCGCTGGTGCGCCATCTCGTGCCGTTCTTCGTCACCCGGCAGGTCATGTGCGGCGCCGGGCGCGTTGGGCTCGGCCAGGACGGCAAGACACCGGGGTTCCAGATCACCCAGCGCGCCGACTTCTTCGAGGTCGAGGTCGGGCTGGAGACCACGCTCAAGCGGCCGATAGTCAACACCCGCGACGAGCCGCACGCCGACGCCGACCGCTACCGCCGCCTGCACGTCATCATCGGCGACGCGAACCTGGCCGAGATCTCCACGTATCTGAAGGTCGGCACCGCCGCGTTGGTGCTCGCGATGATCGAGGAGAACTTCCTCGCCGACGACCTCGCGATCACGCAACCGGTGCGTGAGCTGCACGAGGTGTCCCACGACCCGTCGCTGCGCCACCGCATCCAGCTGTCGGACGGGCGCACGATGACCGCGCTCGAACTGCAGGGGGAGTACTTGGAGCGGGCCCGCAAGTTCGTCGACGACCGCCTCGGTGACGACGCCGACGAGCAGACCGTGGACGTGCTCGCCCGCTGGGAGTCGGTGCTGTCGCGGCTCGGCACCGACCCGATGCTGCTCGCCGGCGAGCTGGACTGGGTGGCGAAGCTGAGGTTGCTGGAGGGCTACCGCGAGCGCGACAGCCTGGACTGGGACGCCCCGCGCCTGCAGCTGGTGGATCTGCAGTACGCCGACGTGCGCCCGGAGAAGGGGCTCTACCACCGCCTGGTCGCGCGCGGCGCGATGCAGACCCTGCTGCCGCCAGGCGCCGCCGAAGCCGCCATGGACGCCGCGCCGGAGGACACTCGCGCATACTTCCGCGGCGAATGCCTGCGCCGCTACGGACCGTCGGTCGCTGCGGCCTCATGGGACTCGGTGATCTTCGACGTCGGGCGGGAATCGCTCGTGCGGGTGCCGATGCTCGAGCCGCAGCGCGGCACCAAGGCACACGTCGGCGAGCTGCTCGATCGCTGCCCGACCGCCATGTCGCTGATCGACGCGCTGGTCGGCCCGAAGGAGTAGGCAACCTCCCGGGGTGGATCTTCCTGCGCCCAGGCGGTCATCCGTACCTGATCCGCAGGAAGGTCAGGGTTGCCTGGCTGCCCCTCGGGCGCGAGCGATCAGTCGAATGCGTCGGAGGCGCGCTTGCGACCGAGCAGCAGACCGATGGTCAGCTCCAGACGGTTCGCGACATCCGTGGCCGACGCGCGCC
>JAVHVL010000553.1:0-4326 GCA_032160565.1 Pseudonocardiales bacterium
GCCGGCCGGTCTCGGCCGACGCCTGCGCCGCGTGCGCGGAGATCGTCGCCGCGAACGGGTGGGTGGCGTCGACGAGCACGTCCACGCCGGCCAGGTACTCGACGAGTCCGGCCACCCCGCCGAAGCCGCCGACGCGCACGGCCCCGACCGGCAGTGCGGGGTCGCTGACCCGCCCGGCGAGCGACGAGATCACCGCGACGCCCGGACGCCCGGACAGCTCCGCCGCGAGCGCCCGCGCCTCGCCGGTGCCACCCAGGATCAGAACCCGCACGCGGGCGACCCTACTGACCGCGTGCGGGTACGGGAGACTGGCGCGCATGGCGAGTGATCCGTCCGGGCGCACCGGCCTGCGCTACGGCTGGACGACGGGCGCCTGCGCCACCGCCGCGACGAAGGCCGCCTACACCGCCCTGCTCACCGGCGAGTTCCCCGACCCGGTGCAGATCACCCTGCCGCGCGGCCAGACGCCCTCGTTCGCGCTCACCCGCGAGCGGCTGGTGATCGACGAGGCGTCGGCGTCGATCACCAAGGACGCCGGCGACGACCCGGACGTGACGCACGGTGCGGTGATCACGGCGACGGTCCGCCCGGGCGAGCCGGGCAGTGGTGTGCTGTTCGTCGCGGGCGACGGCGTCGGGACGGTGACCAAGCCCGGGCTGCCGCTGGCCGTCGGCGAGCCGGCGATCAACCCGGTGCCGCGCGAGATGATGCGTGGCGCCGTCGCCGAGGTGGCGGCCGCGCATGCCGGAAGCGGTGACGTCGTCATCGTGCTGTCCGTCGACGGCGGCGGGGAGATCGCGACGCACACGTGGAACCCCCGACTGGGGATCCTGGGCGGGCTGTCCATCCTGGGCACGACCGGGATCGTGGTCCCGTACTCCTGCTCGGCGTGGATCGACAGCATCCGCCGCGGCGTCGACGTGGCGCGCGCCGCCGGCCACCGGCACGTCGCCGGCTGCACCGGCAGCACCTCCGAGCAGACGGTGCGTGAGCTCTACGGGCTGCCTGACGACGCCCTGCTGGACATGGGGGATTTCGCCGGCGCCGTGCTGAAGTACGTCCGGCGCCACCCCGTGCCGCGGCTGACGATCGCCGGCGGGGTCGGCAAGATGTCGAAGCTGGCCGCCGGCCATCTGGACCTGCACTCCGGCCGTTCGCAGGTCGACCTCGCCGCGCTGGCCGGACTCGCGGCGGGGGGCGGTGCCTCCTCCGAACTCGCCGCGGCGATCGCCGGTGCCAACACCGCACTGGGCGCGCTTCAGCTGAGCCAGGCGGCCGGCTTCCCGCTGGGCGACGCGGTGGCCGAGGCCGCGCGCGCGGCCGCGCAGGATGTGTTGCGCGAGGCGCCCGTCCTCGTCGACATCGTGGTCATCGACCGCGCGGGCGCCATCATCGGCCGCGCCTGATCCGCCGACTCAGCGCTCGCGGGCGGCCGAGTAGAGGTGGCTGTCGCAGAACCCCTCGGCGGCGAGCACCTGTCCGACGATGATCACCGCGGTGCGCCGGATCCCGGCTGTGTGCACCTGCGCCGCGATGCCGGCCAGTGTGCCCCGCAGCACCGTCTCGTCGGCACGGCTGGCGTAGGCGACCACGGCCGCGGGGCAGTCGGCGCCGTAGTGCGGCACCAGCTCAGCGACCACCTCGTCGACACGCTGCACGGCCAGGTGCAGCACCAGCGTCGCCCGCGACGCGCCGAGCGTGGCCAGCTCCTCACCCGGCGGCATCGGCGTGGCCCGCTGGGCGACCCGCGTCAGCACCACTGTCTGCCCGACGCCCGGGACCGTCAGCTCCCGCTTCAGCACGGCAGCCGCCGCCGCGAAGGCGGGCACGCCCGGCGTGATGTCGTACGGCACGCCCGCGGAGTCCAGGTGCCGGGTCTGCTCGGCCACCGCGCTGAACACCGAGGGGTCGCCGGAGCACAGCCGCGCCACGTCCTGCCCCGCCGCGTGCGCCGCCAGCAGCTCGGCGACGATCTCGTCCAGGGTCAGATCGGCCGTGTCGACGAGCCGCGCGCCCGGCGGGCAGTGCGCCAGCACCTCCGCGGGCACCAGGCTGCCGGCGTAGAGGCACACCGGTGCGGCCGCGAGCAGCCGGACCGCGCGCAGCGTCAACAGGTCGGCGGCGCCGGGGCCGGCGCCGATGAAATGCACCGTCATCGGGCCTCCTTCCGGTAGCTCCACTGGGTGACCGGCATCGCGGCGCGCCAGCCGGTGAACCCGCCGACCGGCTCGCCGCGCTGCACCGCGATGCGCGTGAGCGCCCCGCCCACGCGCCCGTGCCAGCCGGCCAGCACGGCCTCAGTCTCGACGGTCACGGCGTTGGCGACGAGGCGGCCGCCCGGCTGCAGCGCGGCGACGCACGCCTCCAGCACGCCGGGGACGCTGACCCCGCCGCCGACGAAGACCGCGTCGGGCGCGGGCAACCCGTCCAGCGCCTCCGGTGCCGCGCCGTGCACGATCTGCAGCAGCGGCACGCCGAGCGTCCGCGCGTGGTGGGCGATCCGCTCCCTGCGGTCCTGGCGCGGCTCCACGGCGATCGCGCGGCAGGCCGGATGGCTGCGCATCCACTCGATGCCGACGCTGCCCGAGCCCGCGCCGACGTCCCAGAGCAGCTGCCCGGGGACGGGCGCCAGTGCGGCGAGCGCCACGGCACGCACCTCACGCTTGGTGAGCTGCCCGTCACTGTCGTACGCCGAGTCGGGCAGCCCGGGGGTGCGGGGCAGCGGCGCGGCGCCCGGCTCCGGCACACATTCCAAAGCAACGACCGCGAGCGGGTCGTGCTCGCCGCGCCAGCTGACGGCGGTCGAGGAGACGATCCGCTCGGCCGGGCCGCCGAGTTGCTCCAGCACAGCGACGTGGCTGGCACCGAAGCGCCGCTGCACCAGTAGCGAACTCACCACTGCGGCGGCCTCGGGTTCGCTGACCAGGACCAGCACGCGGCGCCCCGGCTGCACGGCGGGATGCAGCGTCTCCACGGGCCGCCCGACCAGGCTCACGATCTCTACCTCGTCGACCGCCCAGCCCAGCCGGGCGCAGGCGAGTGACACCGAGGAGGCATGCGGCAGCACGCGTACCGCCGACGCCCCGAGCAGCCGCACCACGGACGTGCCGATGCCGTAGAACATCGGGTCGCCGCTGGCCAGCACGACGAGCCGCCGGCCGCGATACGTCTCGAGGATGCCGGGCAACGCCGGCAGCAGCGGCGTCGGCCAGGCGACCCGCTCCGCGGTCACCTCGGCCCCCAGCAGGGACAGCTGCCGGACGCTGCCGGCGACGACGTCGGCGGCCAGCACCGCCTCGCGGGACGCCGCGGGCAGCCCGGGCCACCCGTCGGCACCGATGCCGACGACGGTCACCTCGGATCCGGACACGCGGAGCAGTCTGCCCGACGGCGGGCTCAGCCGGTCAGGTGGCCACTGTCGGCGTTCGCCAGCGCCAGTGCGGCCGCCCCGATCAGCTGCGCCTGCTCGCCCAGCTCGCCGAGCTCGACCCGCAGATCGCGGGCAATGCCGGGTTGGGCGAAGCGGTCGATGGACTCGCGGACGCCGGCCAGCAGCGGTTCGCCGGCGCGGGACAGCTCGCCACCGAGGACGACCATCTCCGGGTTGAGGTTGTTCACCATGTCGGCGAGCACCCGCCCCATCGTGCGGCCGGTGTCACGCAGGACGCGGACGGCCCCGGCGTCGCCCGCCGCCACCAGCTCCACCAGCCGGGCCATCGTGAGCGGCTGGTCGTGCGGCGGCTGCATGGTGGCCAGCACCTGGGTGACGGACGCGATGGTCTCCAGGCAGCCGCGGTTGCCGCAGCGGCACAGCGGGCCGGCCGGGTCCACCGGCACGTGCCCGATCTCCCCGGCCCGCCCCGTCGAGCCGCGGAACAGCCGCCCGCCGAGCACCAGCCCGGCGCCGATACCGGTCGACGCCTTGACGTAGATGACGTCCGACAGCCCCCGCGCCGCGCCGAACCCGATCTCGGCGAGCGCACCGAGGTTGGCGTCGTTCTCGACGGCCACCGGGATGCCGAGGTGGCTCTGCAGCTCCTCCGCCGGGTGCCGGTCCACCCACTTGGGCAGCACGTTGCCCGCCCCGACGGTGCCGGTGGCGGTGTTGACCGGGGCGGGGAGGCCGATCGCGGCGCCGACCACGCGCGCACGGTCGGAGCCGAGCTGAGCCAGGAGCCGGTCGGCCACCGTGCAGGCATGCCGCAGCGCGTCGTCGGCGGAGGAGTCCACGTCCAGCGCGGCGTACTCGTCGGCCAGGACGTGCGCGGCGCCGTCGAGGACGCCGACCCGGCAGTGGCTGTGCCCTAGGTCGACGGCAACGACGAG
>JAVHVL010000600.1:0-2582 GCA_032160565.1 Pseudonocardiales bacterium
TGGGCAACGCGGCAGTCGCGCACGCGAGACATCGTCTTGAATACGCCTGCGCAGGCCGGCTGGATCGAACGCTTCCTCACTGACTGGACCGGTCCACGGGGGCGGTTGGGGCGCATGGAGTTCCGGATGCGGCGATCCGTCTGCCCTGGGGACCTGCTGCGGTTCACCGGAGTCGTCCGTTCCGTCACGGACGACGCGACCGCCTGCCGCTGGGTGGTCGTCGACGTGGAGCTGATCGTCGACGGCCAGCGGATGACCACTGCCAGCGCCACAGTGGCCGTACCGACAAGCGATGATGACAACCCCTGGGCCCGAACGGGCTCGTCGTGGCAGCCGTGACGCGCGGCGGGCCGGGGCCGACAGCACGGGGGGAGCGTCGATGAGCCTGGACCTTCGGCTTACCGAGGAGCAGGAGTTGCTCCGCGCCACGATGCGCGACATCTGCGAACGGTTCTCAGGCCCGAGCGAAGTCCGCGCCCTCGAGGACGACCCGGTGGGTTACCGCCCCGCCCTGTGGAAGACGCTGGCGGAGCTCGGAATGCACACCCCGGTGTGCGGGGACGCGCAGGGCGACGGCCTGACCGCGATCGAAGTCGCCCTCACCCATGAGGAGTTCGGCCGGGCGCTGTGCCCGACGCCGCACCTCGTCAGCTCCGTGCTCGCGTCCGGCCTGATCCAGCGTGCGGGTACCGAAGCGCAGCAGCGGCGATGGTCGGCGTCGCTCGCGTCAGGGAAAGCCGTGCTGACGTGCGCATGGGTCGAGCCGCGGTCGAGCCAGGGTGAGAGCGGAGTACATCTGACGGCAGCGCCCCATGGCGACGGGATCGTGCTGTCGGGCGTGAAGACGTTGGTCCCGTTCGCCGCGGCGTCGGACGCGATGCTGACGCTGGCTCGCACGGATCGCGGCGTCACGCTGTACATCGTCGACCGAGATGCCCCGGGGCTGTCGTTGCTGCAGGTGCCGACGCTCGCGGCCGACTGCTCGTACCAGGTCACCTACGATGACGTGACGTTGCCGGCCAAAGCCCGGTTGGGCCCGGAGGGGTCCGGCTGGGACTTGTGGGAAGAGGCTATGACCGACGTATTGATCGCGGTTGCCTCGTATGCCGTTGGCGGCGCCGCGCGGGCCCACGAGATGGCGACGGACTACGCCAAGGCTCGCGTGCAGTTCGACAAGCCGATCGGCTCGTTCCAGGGTGTCGCCCATCCGCTGGCCGAGATGGCCATGGAGGTCGAGGGCGCGCGAGTCCTCGCGTACGAAGCGGCCTGGGCAAGGGCGCGCGGGCGGGACGCGCGAACGCTCGCGGCAATGGCGAAGCTGTACGCCTGCGACGTCTTCCGGCGCACCACCAAGGTCGCGCATCAGGTGTACGGCGGGATCGGCTTCACCCGCGACATCGACATCCAGCTCTACTACCGGCGGGCCAAGCAGCTCGAGTTGTCGTGGTGGGGCCCTGCGGAGCTGGAGGAGCGGATCGCTGCGGCCGAACTGGACGCGGTCGAGCCGTTCGTCACCGTGGCAGGCGGACGCCAGGTCACGCCCTGATGTCTGAAGCGCCTCCCGACACGCTGGGCTCCCTTGCGGCCGCGGTGAACAACTGGGGCAGGTGGGGCAGCGACGACGAGCGCGGCACGCTCAACCTGATCACCGCGGAGGTCCGCGCCCGCGGCGCGTCGTGCGTGCGCACCGGCAAGGCGTTCTCGCTCGCGCTGCCGCTCGGGCCCGAAGGTCCACAACTCGGTCGGGTGCCCGGACGTGACAACCCGCGTCGGTGGATGTCCTCGATCAACGAGCCATTGCCCGGTGACGGCTCGGGGCTCGGAATCAACGACGACGTCGCGCTGCTCGGGCTGCAGGCGGCCACGCACTGGGACGCGCTGGCGCATGTCAGCTTCGACGGGCGGCTGTACAACGGGTTCTCCGCGGCGACCGTCACCGGGGCCGGCGCCGCCCGGTGTGGCATAGACAAGGTCGGAGTGCTCGTCGGACACGGCATCCTGCTCGACGTCGCACGCACCCACGCGACGGCCCGACTCGATGCCGGGTACCCGATCACCGCGGCCGACCTCGACGCGGCCGAGGAGCGTGCCGAAGTGCTCGTGGCCCCCGGCGATGTCGTGCTGGTGCGCACCGGTCAACTCCAGTTCTTGAAGCAGGGGCGGCGGCTCGACTACCCAGTTCCGTGTCCTGGCCTGTCGATGTCGGCCGTCGAGTGGTTCCGCGAGCGCGACGTCGCTGCCGCCGCCACGGACACCTTCGTCTTCGAGGTCTATCCGTATCAGACAGCTGACCGCCTGCCCGTCCACCGGCTGTGCCTGGTCGAGATGGGGCTCACGCTCGGCGAGAACTGGGATCTGGAGGAGCTCGCGGAGGACTGCGACATCGACCACGTCTACGAGTTCTTCCTCAGCGCAACGCCGGAACCGTTCACCGGCGGGCTGGGTGGCCCCGTGCATCCCGTTGCGGTTAAGTGACGTCTGGTCCGCTGCCGAGGAGGCCCCAGTGGTGACAGTCGCATTGCGCTACGACCTTCGCGCACCCGATTGGGCGGCGACGCACCACGACGCGATGTATCGCGAGT
>JAVHVL010000058.1:0-15283 GCA_032160565.1 Pseudonocardiales bacterium
GGCCGGTGCCGGTGGAGGTGGTCCGGAAGCTGGGCTGCGCGTTCTCCCACGTCGTGGAGCCGGTGGTGGAGTAGCGGGTGTGACCGACGGCGATGTGCCCTTGCAGGGTGGCCAGCGTGGCCTCGTCGAACACCTGTGACACCAGGCCGAGGTCCTTGTAGACCAGCAGCGACGAGCCGTCGCTGACCGCGATGCCGGCCGCTTCCTGGCCGCGGTGCTGCAGCGCGTAGAGGCCGAAGTAGGTGAGTTTGGAGACCTGCTCGCCGGGCGCCCAGACACCGAAGACGCCACAGGCGTCTTGCGGGCCTTTTTCGTCGGGGAGGAGGTCGTGGGTCAGCTTGCCGTCGCCACGTGCCACGGGATCAGTGTACGGGGCTGCCGATGAATCCCACGTTCACCCCGCGCTGAGGTGGTGAACTCGGGATTCATGCGGGCGTGGGGTCACGACAGCAGCGGCAGGTGCGGCGTCAGGTCGGCACGGTTGCCGCTGGCCTGCACGGTGCCCTGGGCGACGGCCTCGACGAACGGCACGCGCCCCGTTGCCAGCCGCAGCCAGGTGACCGGGTCGGTCTCGACGACGTTCGCCGGCGTGCCGCGTGTGTGCCGCGGCCCCTCGATCGCCTGTACCGCGACGAACGGCGGCACCCGCAACTCGACGGACCGCCCCGGCGCCTGGGCGGCCAGGATCTCGGCGAGCGTACGGACGGCGGTGGCCAGCGCCGCCCGTTCGAGCGGCACCGGCTCGTGCTCGGGCAGGCTGCGGGTGAGGTCGTCGCAGTGCACGACGACCTCCACGATCCGCGTGACGATCCAGTCGTGGACGCCGATCGGGCCGCGCCCGCCGATCACCGTTTGCGTGCCGGCGGCCTCGGCGGGGATCTCGTCCACCGCTGCGCGCAGCGCTTCGATCAGCTCGTCCGGAGTGCGGTTCCCAGTTGCGACGGCCGTCTTCTCGGCGATCTGCGCTTCATCGCGGCGGTAGCGGCGGACGTACTCGGCGGCCGGGGCGGCGCGCTCGGCGGTCGGCCGCCCGAGGGCGCGGTTGCCGCCTTCGTACACGACGACGAGGTGCCCGAGCAGCGTGCGCACGTCCCATTCGCCGAGCACCGTCGCGCGGGCGAAGTCCGCGGGCGGCAGCGCGGCGAACCAGTCGGCGAGCGCGACGCCCTGCGCGCGCAGGGTGGCCAGAGCGGCGGTGGTGCGCCCGGTCACTCGAAGTGCTGCGGGATCGTGCTGCTCCACGCGCCGCGCAGCTCGCGCAGCGGAACGCTGAACTGCCCCTGCACCTCCAGCGTCGGGACGAGCAGGTCGATCACGCCGATCCGGGCGAAGGGCAGGCGGCGGGCAGCGCACATGTCGGTGAAGCGGACCTCTTCGGTCCGCGGCACGCTCACGACGGCCCGGCCGGTGGACTCGCTGAACAGGGCGACGAACGGGTCCGTCCCCTCGGGCAGGACGACCCGCGCCCCTGCATCCGCGCGCAGGCAGGACTCGACGAGCGCCTGAGCGAGGCCGCCCTCGGACAGGTCGTGCGCGGAGTCGATCAAGCCGTCGCGGGAGGCGTTGATCAGGATGTCGGCAAGCAGCCGCTCGCGCGCCAGGTCGACGCGCGGCGGCTTCCCGCCGAGGAAGCCATGCATGACGTGCGCCCACTCCGAACCGCCGAACTCGTCGCGCGTTTCGCCGAGCAGGTAGATGAGCGCGCCGTCGGTGTGGAACCCCTGCGGCGTGCGCCGCCTGACGTCGTCGATCACGCCCAGCACCCCGATGACCGGTGTCGGCAGGATCGGCGTGGCGCCCGTCTGGTTGTAGAAGCTGACGTTCCCGCCGGTGACCGGCACGCCCAGCGTGAGGCAGCCATCGGCCAGCCCGCGCACCGCCTCGGTGAACTGCCACATGACCGCCGGATCCTCCGGCGAGCCGAAGTTGAGGCAGTTGGTGACGGCCAGCGGCCGGGCGCCTGTCGTCGCGACGTTCCGGTACGCCTCGGCCAGCGCGAGCTGTGCGCCGGCGTACGGGTCGAGGCGGGCGTAGCGGCCATTGCCGTCGGTGGCCAGGGCGATGCCGCGGTTCGTCGCCTCGTCCACCCGCACCATGCCGGCGTCCTCGGGCTGGGCGAGCACGGTGTTGCCCATGACGAAGCGGTCGTACTGGTCGGTGATCCAGGACTTGTCGGCGAGGTTGGGCGACCCGATCAGGCGCAGCAGCGTGGCGCGCAGCGCGGCACCGTTGCGCGGCCGGGGCAGGTTGCGGCCGTCGTGCTGGTTGAGCGCGTCCTGGTCGTACGGGCGCTCGACGGGGCGCTCGTACACCGGCCCTTCGAGGGCGGCGGTACGCGGCGGGAGGTCGACGATCTGCTCGCCGTGCCAGCGCATCCGCAGCCGGCCGGTGTCCGTGACGGTGCCGATCACCGTCGCCGTCACGTCCCACTTCGCGCAGACGGACATGAAGGCGTCGAGGTGCTCCGGCGTGACCACCGCCATCATGCGCTCCTGCGACTCGCTCATCAGGATCTCTTCGGGGCGCAGGGTCGGGTCGCGCAGCGGGGCGAGGTCGAGCTCGACATCCATGCCCCCCGTGCCCGCCGCCGCGAGTTCGGTGGTGGCGCACGACAGTCCGGCCGCACCGAGATCCTGGATGCCGACCACGAGGTCCGCGGCGAAGATCTCCAGGCAGCACTCGATGAGCACCTTCTCGGCGAACGGGTCGCCGACCTGCACGCTCGGCCGCTTCGTCTCGCCCTCGGTCTCGAAGGTGGCGCTGGCGAGGACGGACGCACCGCCGATTCCGTCGCCGCCGGTACGCGCGCCGAAGAGCACGACCTTGTTGCCCGGGCCGTCGGCCCTCGCCAGCTTGATGCCGTCGGTGCGCATGACGCCGACGCACAGCGCGTTGACCAGCGGATTGCCGGTGTACGAGTCGTCGAAGTAGACCTCGCCACCGACGTTGGGCAGCCCGAGGCAGTTGCCGTAGCCGCCGATACCGGCGACCACGCCGGGCAGCACGCGATGCGTGTCGGGCTGCTCCATCGTGCCGAAGCGCAGCGAGTCCATGACCGCGACGGGCCGGGCCCCCATCGTCAGGATGTCGCGCACGATGCCCCCCACACCGGTGGCCGCGCCCTGGTACGGCTCGACATAGGACGGGTGGTTGTGCGACTCGATCTTGAAGGTGACCGCCCAGCCGTCGCCGATGTCGACGACACCGGCGTTCTCGCCCATCCCGACGAGCAGGATGTCGGTCTTCGGGGCCTTCTCGCCGAACTGCCTGAGGTGGATGCGGGAGGATTTGTACGAGCAGTGCTCGCTCCACATCACCGAGTAGATCGCCAGCTCCGCACTGGTCGGGCGGCGACCGAGGATCTCCCGGACCCGGGCGTACTCGTCGTCCTTCATGCCGAGCTCGGCGTAGGGCTGCGGGTGATCCGGAGTGTCGGTGGCGTGCTGCACGGTGTCGAGGATCATGCGGCGACGCCGGTGAGCGAGAGGAAGAAGCCGAGGCCGTCGGTGCCCGGGCCGGTGAGCGCCTCCACGGCATGCTCGGGGTGCGGCATCAGCCCCACGACGTTGCCGGCCTCGTTGCAGATGCCGGCGATGTTGCGGTAGCTGCCGTTCGGGTTGCCGTCGCCGTATCGCGCGATCACCCGGCCGTTGGCCTCCAGCTCGTCGAGCGTTCGCTCGTCGGCGACGTAGCCGCCCTCGCCGTTCTTCAGCGGGATGACGACCTCCTGGCCGTCGCGGTAGGCCGAGGTCCAGCGCGACGTCGTGTTCTCCATCAGGAGCAGCTGCTCCTTGCACACGAACTTGCGGGTGTCGTTGCGGATCAACGCCCCGGGCAGCAGGTGCGACTCGCACAGCACCTGGAAGCCGTTGCAGATGCCCAGGACAGGCATGCCGTCGCGCGCGCCGGAGACGATGGACTCCATGACGGGCGAGAAGCGGGCGATCGCGCCGCAGCGAAGGTAGTCGCCGTAGGAGAAGCCGCCCGGCAGGATCACCGCGTCCACGTCGTGCAGCCAAGGGTCGGCGTGCCACAGTGGCACGGCTTCGGCGCCCGCGATCCGCACGGCCCTCGCGGCGTCACGATCATCGAGGCTGCCCGGAAAGGTCACTACACCAACGCGTACCGGCACCCCTCCAGGCTACCGGCCACGAACCCGTTGCCCGATCAGCCGCGGCGGATGGTGAAGTTCTCGATCACCGGGTTCGCGAGCAGCGTGTCCGCCAGCTTGGTGACCGTCTCGTCGTCGACGCTGTCGTCCACCTCTAGCTCGAAGTGCTTGCCCTGCCGGACGTCACTGATCCCGTGCACACCCAGCCGGCTGAGCGCGCCGACGATCGCCTGCCCCTGCGGGTCCAGGATCTCGGGCTTGAGCACGACGTCGACGACCACGCGGGCCACGGCAACTCCTCGTACGGGCGGGCAAGGCGGCGCCAACCCAGTGGCGTCCGCGGCCAGCTTAGTGGCGTCGGGACCGACCGGGCCGGATCAGCCCAGCCAGTCGGCGAAGCGCAGCCCGGTGAGCCGCTCGTACGCCTCGACGTAGCGCGCCCGGGTGGCGGCCACGACATCCTGCGGCAGGGGCGGCGGCGGGGCATCGGCGGCGCGGTCCCACCCGGCCGCCGCAGACAGCAGCCAGCCCCGGACGTACTGCTTGTCGAAGCTGGGCTGGGCGCGGCCGGGCTGCCAGCCGTCGGCGGGCCAGAAGCGTGAGGAGTCAGGCGTGAGCACCTCGTCGCCGAGCACCAGCTCGCCCGTGGCCGGGTCGTGCCCGAACTCGAACTTCGTATCGGCCAGGATGACGCCGCGCTCGGCGGCGATGGCAGCCGCGCGGGCATAGATCCGCAGCGTGAGCTGCTTGAGTTCGGCCGCGGTCTGCGCCCCGACCGTCGCCACCACCGCCTCGTAAGACACGTTCTCGTCGTGCTCGCCGAGCTCGGCCTTGGTGGCCGGCGTGAAGATCGGCTCGGGGAGGCGATCGCCGTCGCGCAGGCCCGGCGGCAGCACTACACCGCAGACGCGTCCTGTCGCGCGGTAGTCCAGCAACCCCGATCCGGTCAGGTAGCCCCGCGCGACGGCCTCGACGGGGACCATCTCCAGCGGCGTGCACAGCATGGCCCGGCCACGCCACTGCGCCGGGATCGCGGGGTCCGTCAGGCTGAGCATGTGGTTGGGCACGATGCCGGCCAGCTGGTCGAACCACCACACCGTCATGGCCGTCAGGATCCGGCCCTTGTCGGGGATCTCGGGCGAGAGGATGTGGTCGAAGGCGGAGATGCGATCGCTGGCCACCATCAGCAGCCGGCCGTCAGGGGTGCGGTAGAGATCGCGGACCTTGCCGCTGTGCAGGTGGGTGAGCCCGTCCTGGATGTCCGTCACCGGGGCATCCTCGCAGAGCGGGTCCGGCCCCCAGACAGAGCCGATCCCGCCCCCCGACGACCCAGCTTGCGTCGACGGACGCTCTGGATCGCGCTACTGCGGGAGACGGGATCGGTTCTTGTAGTTGCGGCCGCCAGGACTACGGCCGCAACGTCTGACTGGGTATTGCTACCACCACCAGTCGGCCGCCTTCATGACCGGGCCGGAGGAAGAACTCGCCGGAGCAGTGTGCGCCTTACCCGCCGCCGGAGCAGCAGACGCCGACCCCGAGCCGACAACCACGCCGAATCCGATGGCCAGGGCGAGGATGGCAACGACGCGACGCCGCAGCGGACCAGCCACAATGACCCCTTTGTTTGTAGTTTGACCTAATTTGGCACTCGAATTCAGGGGTCGCGCCCCAGAATTCAGTCCCTGTGAATAGGATTCAGCGGTAGCCGAGACATTTCAAATTTCCCGAGTGGCAGCAACCTGCCTGGCACGAACTGCGGATGACATATGAGCGAAAGCGGACAGTTGGGCGACCTTGAGGTCGAGCTGTACCGCGCCCTGCTCGCGGAACCCGCACAGACGCTGGCCCAGGTGGCCCTGACGCTGGGGCGGGCGACGGGCGATCTGGACAAACCGGCGGCGAGCCTGATTGACATGGGGCTGGTGCGCGTCGACGGCGACGACTTCCTGACAGCGGTCAGCCCGATGCTTGCCGAGGCCACCGTGCTGGGCGCTGAGGATCTCGAGCTGGGCGCCCGGCGTGCCTCGATCGAGGCTCGCCGCAATGCCATTCGCGGGCTGGTGCCGCAGTGGAACTCGGCCCTGAGCGGGCAGGTGCAGGACGTCGCGGTGGACGTCATCTCCGACCAGACCGCGATCGCCAACGTCCTCATGCACTACGCGGACCGCTGCCAGCACGAACTGCTGTCCGTGGCGCCCGGGCGGCTGCCGACGACCCGCATCGACGGCCGCACCCGCATCGCCAACATCTACTCGCTACGCCGCGGCATCAAGACCCGTGCGCTCTACCAGCACACCGCACTGCGCGACCGCGCCACCCGCTCGTACCTCAACGAGCTCGCGGACAACGGCGCGAAGATCCGCTTCGCCTCGTCGGTGCCCGGGCGCAGCCTCGTCGTCGACCGGGAGGTCGCGCTGCTGCCCATCCCGACCAACGACGCGGGGCGGCATGGCCTGGCGGTGGTGCGCGAGCCGAACGTGATCGCGTGGGTCATCGCGACGTTCGAGCAGCTCTGGGCCGAGGCCTCGCCGCTGGAAGAGGTCATCCACCACCAGCGGGACGAGACGGAGTTGGACCAGACCCGCGCCGCGATCCTGCGGCTGATGGCGGAGGGGGAGAAGGACGAGGCCATCTCGCGGCGCTTGTCGATCTCCGTCCGTACCTGCCGCAGGCACATCGCCGACTACATGTCCCAGGTCGGCGCCACCAGCCGGTTCCAGGCCGGGGTCATCGCCGCCCGCGCCGGCCACACCGACAGCCCCACGCCGGGCTGACACGCCACGCCTCGGTACCTTCGTGCCAAGGGAGGCGCCCCCCATGATCGTGCTCGTGATCCTGCTCGTCGTGACGAATCTCGGCACGCTCGGCATGCTGCTGCGGGGCCGCCGGCGCTCCCCCGCAGCGTACGAGGCGGCCGAGCCGGGGCTGCGTGCGGCGCTCGACGCGACCGCCCCCGCCGTGGCTGCCGCGACAGGGACGCGACGGCTGATCAGCATCGAGATCCTCAACCCGGTCGAGGTGGCCGGAACCCGGGGCCGGGTGCTGGGGGTGGCGGGTTCGCTTGCTCCGGGCCTGACCCGCCGGATCGTCTACGACCAGGTGGCCAAGATCCTGCGCAGCCAGCTGGGCGAGCGGCAGGTCGTCGCCGATGTGCGGGTGCACACGCTGCAACCGGTTCAGCCGACGCAATCGGGATCCGCGCGCGCGGCACAGCCGGGCCGGTACGCGGACGACGTGGAGGCGCTAGTCGGCGAGCCCGGCGGTCAGCCGCCGGTGTAGTAACGGTCGGCCACGTCGAGCGCCTCGTCGAGGATGGCGATCCCCTCGCGCACCTCGTCCGCGGTGGTGGTGCACGGCGGCACGACGTGGGTGCGGTTGAAGTGGGTGAACGGCCAGAGGCCGCGCTGCTTGCAGGCGGCCGCGAACTCCGTCATCGGGGCCAGGTCGGCGCCACCGGCGTTGAACGGGACCAGCGGTTCGCGGGTGGCGCGGTCCCGCACGAGCTCCAGCGCCCAGAACACACCCAGGCCGCGGACCTCGCCGACGGAGGGATGGCGGTCGGCGAGCTTGGCCAGCTCCGGACCGATGATGTCGGTGCCCAGGCTGCGCGCATGCTCGACGATCCCCTCCTCCTTGAAGATGTTGATCGACGCCACGGCGCTGCCGCAGGCCAGCGGGTGGCCGGAGTAGGTGAGGCCACCGGGGTACGCGCGCTGCTGGAAGGACGCCGCGATCTCATCGGAGATGATCACACCGCCGAGGGGGACATAGCCGGAGTTGACGCCCTTCGCGAACGTGATCAGGTCTGGCGTCACGCCCCAGTGGTCGACCGCGAACCACTCGCCGGCGCGGCCGAAGCCGGCCATCACCTCGTCGGCGATCAGCACGATGCCGAACTCGTCACAGATCTCGCGGACGCCGGGCAGGTAGCCGGGCGGCGGGACGAGGATGCCGTTCGTGCCGACGACCGTCTCGAGGATGATCGCCGCGATCGTGCTCGGCCCCTCGACGGCGATGAGGTCGCGCAGGTGCCGCAGTGCGCGCTGCGACTCCTCCTCCTCCGTCGTGGCGTGGAACGCCGAGCGGTACAGGTACGGCCCCCAGTAGCGGACGACTCCCGGCATGCCCGGTTCGCTCGCCCAGCGGCGGGGGTCGCCGGTCATGGCGATGGCACCCGCGGTGGCGCCGTGGTAGCTGCGGTAGGCGGCCAGCACCTTGTGGCGGCCGGTGTGCAGCCGGGCCATCCGCAGTGCGTTCTCCGTCGCCTCGGCTCCGCCATTGGTGAAGAACACCTGGTTCAGGTCGCCGGGGGCGAGTTCGGTGATGAGCCGGGCCGCCTCGCTTCGGGCGTCGTTCGCGAAGGACGGCTGGATCGTGCACAGGCGGGCGGCCTGCTCCTGGATGGCGGCCACCAGCTTGGGGTGCTGGTAGCCGATGTTGACGTTGACGAGCTGGCTGGAGAAGTCGAGGTAACGCGTGCCGGAGTAGTCGGTGAAGTAGCTGCCCTGCGCGCTGGCGATCGGCAGCGGGTCGATGAGCGCCTGCGCCGACCAGGAGTGGAAGACGTGCGCCCGGTCGAGCTTGCGGACGGTGGCCTCGTCGGCTGGAATGCCGGCGAGCGCGTCGATGTGCAGGTCGGTCATGGTGTGCTCCGTCAGCGCGTCGGGAAGCCGAGGTCGATCGTCGAAGTCGCGGCCCCGGCCAGCGCGACGTTACTCGACGTCGCCCGGGCGTCGGTGTGCCGATTGCGTTGCCCGAGCCACGCAGACCGCACGCGGTCGGCTCAATCCCGCGGAGCGGTGCGCGGCCACGGCCGCAGCCGCTCCAGCAACGCAGCCACCGCGAGCAGTAGCGCCTCGCCGCCCGGGCGCGCAACGAGCTGCACGGACAGCGGCGCCCCGTTCGGGTGCAGGCCGGCGGGCACGGCCATCGCCGGCCAGCCCGCCACGTTCCAGGGCGCCGCGAACGGCGCGTAGTGCGAGTTGGACCAGATGTTGGCGAGCCAGCCGCGGCGCGACCACGCCGTCGACGCGATGGGCGACTGGGCGAGCATCGGCGTGATCAGCACGTCGTGACCGGCGAAGAATGCTTCGGCCACCCGCTGCCAGCGGGCCCGCCCGGCCGGGCGAGGCAGCCCCGCGCGCAGCGCCGCCCGACCGAGCGCGGCATGGCGGCGGATGCGGGGCTCCAACCGGGACCGGTCGGCCAGCAGCCGGGCGTCCAGTTCGGTGCCGGCGGTCCAGCGCACCAGCTCCGATGCCAGCAACCGCTGGCCGTACGGCGGGTCGGCGTCGCGCACGCTGCGCCCCGCCTCGCGCAGCAGGACACCCGTCTCGCGTGCCGCCGCGGCCCAGTGCCTGTCCAGCGGGGTCGCGAGCATCGGGACCTTCGTCGACACGGCCACCCGGATGGTTCCGGGGTCGCCGATCGTCGCGAGCTCCGTTCGCGCCGCCAGCACGGACAGTACGAGCGCGCAGTCCTCGACGGTCGTCGCCAGCGGGCCGTTCTCGGCCATGTCGAACCACGATCGTGCCCCCAGGTCGGCCGGGACAACGCCGAGGCCGGGCTTGATGCCGACGAGGCCGCAGCAGGCGGCGGGGATCCGGATCGAACCCATCCCGTCGTTGCCGTGCGCCACCGCCACCATGCCGGCGGCGACGGCCGCTGCCGCTCCACCCGACGACCCGCCCGGCGTGCGAGTGGGGTCCCACGGGTTGCGGGTGACCCCGAACGCCGAGTCGGTGGCGCCGAAGACGCACAGCTCCGGGACGCGGGTGAGGCCGACTATGACGGCGCCAGCGGCGCGCAGCCGCCGGACCACTTCGTGATCGTGCCGCTGCGGCGTCGACTCGCTGCCTCGCGAACCGGAGCGCATCGGCTCGCCGGCGACGGGGACGTTGTCCTTGATCGGCAGGGGCACGCCCGCCAGTGGCAGCGACTCGCGGTCCGCACGAGCGTCGACCGCGTCCGCCTCGCGCAACGCGGCGAAGATCCGCACCTCCTGGAAGGCGCCGATCTGCGGATCGGTCTTCTCGATCCGTGCCAGTGCCTCCTCGGTCGCCGCTCGCGCGGTCGACCTGCCGCTGCGGACGTCGGCGGCGAGCTGGATAGCGGTCTGCGTCATGTGCGCACGGTACCGACGCATCGACCGTAGGCTGCGGCGGTGCCGGAGTCGTCCTGGGATGAGCTGGTCGCCGCGGCCGCGGCGCTCGCGACCGCACCGTCCCGCCGCATACTCGGCATCGCCGGGGCACCCGGGTCCGGCAAGAGCGAGCTCGCCGCGCGGCTGGTCGACGCCCTCGGTGCTCGGTCCCGCCTGGTCGGGATGGACGGCTTCCATCTGACGAACGCGCAGCTGCGCCGGCTGCGGCGGTTGGAGCGCAAGGGCGCGCCGGACACGTTCGATGCGGCGGGCTACGTGGCGCTGCTGCAGCGCCTGCGCACCGCGGAGGGGCCGGTGCGGGCGCCCTGTTTCGACCGCGCCGCCGAGGAGCCGGTTGCCGACGCGGTCGTCGTCGCGCCTGAGGTGCGGCCGTCGTGACCGAGGGCAACTACCTGCTGCTGGCCGACGGCCCATGGGGCGAGGTCGCCGGGCTGCTGGACGAGTGCTGGTACGTGGAGGTGGCCGAGCCGGTGCGGTTGGCGAGGCTGATCGCGCGGCACGTCGCCTACGGCCGTACGCCGGAGCAGGCGCGTGCGCGTGCCTACGGATCCGATCTGGTGAACGCGCGCCTCGTCGAGGCGACGCGCTCCCGAGCGGACCGGGTCGTCACCCCGCCCGACCGCTGAGCCGCGGCGGGTGATGCGGTGGATCTTCCTGCGGTGTGACGGCCATAGGTGCCGTACCGCACGAAGATTGAGGGCCGCGGCCGACAGCGGCGGTCGAGGATCAGGTCGCCTCGCGGAAGGCGCACAAGTCGTTCACCATGCGCAGCTGCTCGGGCGTGTGGACGAGTGGTGCCAGCAGCAGCGGTGAGCAGACGACGGCCATGACGGCGCGGGCCCGGGAGATCGCGACGGTGAACCGGTTGCGGCTGTACAGGAACTCCAGCCCCCGGGGCGCGTCCTCCGCCGACGATGAGGCCAGCGAGTAGACGACGATGGGCGCTTCCTGCCCCTGGAACTTGTCGACCGTGCCGACCCGGATCTGCTCGTCGACGGACGCAAGACGGCCACGTATCCGGTTGACCTGGGCGTTGAACGGGGTGAGCACCAGGATGTCCTCGCCGCGCAGCGGCCGGCGGGCGCCGTGGCGGTCTGTCCACGTGCCGCCGGCGAGCACCTCGCGGCACAGCTGCGCAACGGCGTCGGCCTCCTCGGTGGAGGCCGCGGTGTTTCCCGTGTGTTCGACGGGGACGAAGCGCAGCCCGGTGCCGCCGAGCACGGCCGCGGAGTCCACGTGCTGCAGTTCGCAGCCGGGTTCGACGCCCAGCTTGCCGTCGTAGAAGCGGTGCGACACGAACCCGGCGATCGCCGAGTGCATGCGCCACGTGGTGTCGAGCAGCAGGCCGCGCTCCGGCGGCACCGTCGCCTGGCCGGCGAGCAGGTGCTCGAGTGCGGACGCCTCTGCGCCGTCCGGGTGCAGCCCTTTGACGGGCTGCGCCAGCTGCTGCGGATCGCCGAGCAGCACGATGCTGCGCGCCGCCCCGGCGATGGCCGCGACATTGGCCAGCGACAGCTGCCCGGCCTCGTCCACCACCAGGACGTCCACCGTCTGCTCCATCGCCAGGCGGGCGAACAGCCATGCCGTGCCGGCAACGATGTCGACCGCGCCTTCGCGCAGCGCCCGCTCGACGTCCGCAGCGTGATCCGTGGCCACTACCGACGCGCCGGCGCTGCGCTCGTGTTCGGCCGCCTTCTGCAGGATGCGGACCGGCTCGTCCGCGGCGTCGCACACCGCCGCGAGGAGGTTGCCGATGGCCTTGTGGCTGAAGGCGGCGACGCCGACCGTCTTCCCCTCACCCACGAGCCGCAGGATCATCCGGGCGCCCGCCCAGGTCTTGCCCGTGCCCGGCGGCCCCTGTACCGGCAGGATGCTGTGGTCGAGCTCGGCGGCCAACCGGCACAGCGCCTGCTCCGCCGCCTCCCCCTTGCGGCGCAACCCGGGGCCGCCGCCGGCGACGCGCGGCACGTGGCGCAGCAACAGGTCGCGCGCCGCCCGCCACTGTGGCAGCGGGCTGTCGATGCCGTGGCTGACCACCCACGCGCCGAGCTCGCGCAGCCGCGCCCGCTGGTGCGTGTCCTGGATCGGGGCCGTCGGGATGAGCGCCGTGCACTCGGGGGCACCGCGCCTGCTGGCCCGCTTGAGCTCCAGCCAGCCCTGCTCGGCGTCGATCGCCACAACGGTGCCGGCGCTGGCGCCCGTACGGGGATCGAGGTAGGCCTTGCCCGGGCCGATCTTGGTGTCCTGGACGGGGAAGCTCATCCGCCAGACCGTCGATTGCTGCTCCTGGCGCACCGCCGTCGCCGAGGACAGCTCACCGACCGCCGCGGGGTCTTGCACGAGCTCCTCGTCGGTGAGCTCCAGGCGCCGGAAGTGCTCCCACCACTCCGGCAGCGACTCGCGGCGGTGCCAGTCCAGCAGGCCGGCGAGCAGCAGCTTCGCCCGCCGCTCCTCGGGCGAATCCGCCCCGTCGGGTGCTTCGAGCGCCGCGGCGATGCGCTCGATATCGGACGCCGCCTGCAGCGCGCCGTCGGACGCCGAGCCGTCGCCGTGCTCGGGCCGGGGATAGGTGCCGTCGCTGCCGCCCTCCTGGCGCAGCGTCTCCAGCCAGTCGCGCAGCGCCTCGGTGGAGCGGCAGTCCTCCTCGTTGTACTTCGCGATGTCGTCCAGCAGCCCCTGGTCACCGGATGCCAGCCAGCGCTCGAAGGCCACCACGCTGCCGAGGGCGTCGCTGACGCCGTCGTTGCCGCGGATGTGCCCCCAGTAGAAGGCCTCCAGCTTCTTGATCGAGTAGGACTCCTTGCTGATCCGCATGCCCTGGCGCACGACGGAGTAGAGGTCGACGAGCCGCTGCCCGCGCAGCAGGCGATCCACCTCGACGCCCCTGGTGTCGTAGCGTCCGGAGAGCGACTTCAGCCGCGACGGCTCGTACGGCGCGTAGTGGTAGACGTGCATGTCCGGGTCGGCGTCCCAGGCCAGGATCAGGTGGTCGACGAGCTGCTCGAAGGCCGCCTTCTGCCTTGCTTCGTCCGTGGCCCAGTACGCCCTGAAACCGCCGCGATCGACGACGCCGAACAGGTACTCCAACCCGTGGTCACCGAGGAACGGATCGCCCTCGATGTCGAAGAAGACATCGCCGGCGGAGGGTCGCGGCAGCAGCGCGAACCCGCGCCCCTCCTCCGGCGCGAGGAGCTCGTGGCTCGGCTGCTGCGTGTCGCGTTCGAGCAGCTGCAGCCGCGCTTGGGCGGACAGCCGCTCGCGCGCGGGCTGCCCGATCTGCAGCGGCAGAGACCCCGGCGCGGCCTGCCCGAGCTGGCGCACAGTCGCGATGCCGGCGCCCCGCAGCGTCTCGGCGTGCGCACCGCTCATGAATGCCACCAGCGACAGGTCGTCCTCGCTGCGCCACTGGGCTCGACATCGCGGTTGCCACCGGCACTGTCCGCACTGCGCGACCGGGCGCGGATGCGGGTCGTCGGCACCGTCGAGGAACGTCAGCAGCTGCGCCCGGATCAGGTTGGCGTACGCGGCGCAGTCGGCGAACGCATAGCTGTGCTCGGCTCGGTCGCCGGTGACGACGATCAGCTGCTCCGGCGCGATGCCCTGCAGCGTGGTCAACCGCTCGGCGTAGGTGGCCATCTGCAGCAGCGCGGGCACCTTCATCCGGCGGGCCAGCTTGGTGTCGGCGACGTCGTATGACCACGCCCAGCGGCCGGGGCGATCGCTGCGCCGCAGCAGGAAGTCGGCGTGGCCGCGCCAGCGACCGTCGAAGAAGGTCGCCTGGTAGATCACGTCGGCACCGTCGCCCATCGCGGCCGCCGTGGCGGCTTCGGCCGCCACGAGAGCGTCGGCGTCGCGCCCCGGCGCGGCGATCTCGACGATCTTCAGGCCGCGGTCACGCAGCGCCTGCAGGTAGCGCTCCTCATGCTCCAGCCCACGCGTGAACAGCAGTTCAAGGGTCTCGTCCGTGCCGGTGTCCGGCTTGTCCAGCTCACCGCGCGCCACGGCGAGATCCAGCCGGGTGGCGTGCTGGCAGCCGAGGTAGCGGGTGAGGTCGGTGGGGCTCACGAAGAGCAGGTCGCCCGACTGGTACACCGCGCACCTCCTTGATCAGCGAGCTTGATCGGCGAGCCCAAGTCTGCACCCGGCCTCCGACAGTCCGGGTCTCCGGCAAATCCGGGGCCGCCGACATCCGGGGCCCGCCGACATCCGGGGCCGCCGACATCCGGGGCCCGCCGACAGATCTGGCCCCGACATTTCCGGCGCCTGCGCCGCTGCCCCTTCCGAGACTTGTGTAGTCGATGTCAAGTGTGGAAGTATCTTCTCAGGAAGACATGTAGTGGCAGTACGGATCGAGGCGGCCGGGTGGGCGGCCTCGACGCCTCGGACCGCGCATGACGCCGGTGGCACACCCCCGCAACCGGTCGGCCGAGGAGGGAACACATGATCACCGCCCGCATCGACAAACCATCAGAACCGGCTTCGGGTCCGCCGCGCGCCCATCGGGTGCTCGCCGCACTGACCGCCGCCGCGTTCGCGCTCATCGGCGTGACCGCCTTCGCGCCCGCCGCGAGCGCCAGCGCACCCGCGAACCACCAGGTCACCCTGTGTCACGCGACGAACAGTGACGCGAACCCATACGTGCTCGTCACCGTCGACGTCACGGCAGGCGGCCTGCAGGGCGGCCACGACGACCACACCGGCCCGGTCTGGAACCCGACGCTGAAGCCGAACCACCAGAGCTGGGGCGACATCATCCCGGCCTTCAGCTACACGGAATTCACCTTCGCCGGCCTCAACCTCACCGCCGAGGGTCAGGCGATCCTCGACAACGGTTGCCAGATCCCCGCCGCACAGGCGATCACCGTGACACCCGAGGCGGCCGCGGTCAGCACGCCCACCTGCGACGTGCCCGACCTCACCGTCACCCTGCCCAGCACCACCGGCATCACCTACACGGCCAGCGGATCCCTGACCCTCGCCCCCGGCGAGTCCGTCACCGTCACCCCCAG
>JAVHVL010000227.1:0-4722 GCA_032160565.1 Pseudonocardiales bacterium
CATTCCGGACGAGCCGGCCGCCAGCCGATGAACGGCAGGCGAACCTGCCGCAACCAGTCACCCGGCGGCGATCCCCTCACCACCAGCGGCGCCGGGCACCACGAGCGAACCGATCGCGGTGAGCGAGCCGTCCGTATTCACGTGGAACTCGTCGACTCCGCCGGCCGCGCCCGTCTGGACGTAGACGTTCTCCCCGTCCGACGAGGCTGCCGCGTCGACCGTGCCCGCACCGGTAGTGGTGTTGCCGAGGGCGGTCAGCGCACCGCTGCCGTCGTCGCGGAAACCGGAGAGGCTGGCGTTGCCGGCATTGGACGCGTACAAGTTCGCTCCACTGCGCACGATCCAGCAGGTCGCGGCCTGGCCGGTCGCCGTCCTGGCCACGAGGCTCAACGTGCGGTCGGCGTTGAGGGTGAAGGTCGCCACCGCGTTGGGGACGCCGGCTTCCGACACGGCCACGTGGCCACCTGCGTCGAAGGTCACCGCGAACGGCACCGCGCCCGGGTCAGCGGTGACGACCGGTGTCGCGGACGGCTCGCCGAGGGCATTGACCCCGAAGACGTCGATGCTGCTGCCGTTGCCCTTGGTGGTGACGATCAGCCTGCTGCCGTCCGGCGTGAACGCGACCTGCCCTGGGGTGTGCGTGAACTCGGGTGCGGCGGTCGGGTCCAGCCCGAGGCTGCGGTGCCAGGACGGGATGCGCAGCAGGTTGGTGCCGACACGCAGGTAGCCCTGGATCGACCCGCCGTCGCGCGCGTTCAGCACGTAGACGAGCCCGCCGTGGGTGGTGACGCTGACCGGGAAGCTGCCACCGGATGAGATCACCTGGCGGCGGACGAGGTGGTCCCCGTGCACGAGGAAGACGGTGAGGGTGTTGCTGCCGGCGTTGACCGCGTACAGCAGGCCGTGCGCGCGGTCGTAGGCCAGGGCGCCCTGCGAGGCGAGGTGGTCCACGACCGAGCCCGCGAGCGCGCCGCCGAGGCCGCCGGTCGCGTAGACGCCGCCCTGGGTGAGGCTGCCGTCGGCGGCGCGGTCGTAGGCCACGACAGTGTTGCCGTCGAGGTTGTCGGACTGGACGAAGACGGCGGCCGTGGCGGGGTGCGGGGCCGACGCGGGGTGCGGGGCCGTGGCGGACGCGGGGCCGGCGAACAGTGCGGCGGCCGCGACGGCGAGCCCTCCTGCTCCGGCGAGACGAGTGGTGGTCTTCATGACTCTCCTCATGAGGTGTGACGGGACGAGGAGTAGGCGTCATCTCGGCCGGAAGTCCTTACGGCCGAGATGCCCCAAACGGTCGTCGGTTCGCGTTTCGTAAGAACTGCCGGCGGAGCTACTCCGCCACGTTGCGAAGCGCGGCGAGCAGGCCGGCAAGGTCCTCGGCGCACGGCCCGCAGGCCTCCAGGTGCGCGGCGATGCCCGGATACCGCTGCTCGGCCGCCGGTGCGTCAGCCGCGGAGAGCTCGGCGTACACGTGGAGCAGCTCCATCGCCTCCGCGCAGCCGACGTCGCGGGGGTCGGTCAGCAGGAAGCGGTCCAGCGCCGCCAGTCCGTTCATGCCTGCTCCGACCCGTCGATGTCCAGATACCCGTTAGCGGCGAGTGCGGCCCGCAACTTACGTCTGGCGTCGAACAATGTCTTGTAGATCGCGTTGCGGTTGCTGCCGGTCTGGGCCACCAGGGCATCCAGCGGGACACCGTTGAGGACGAGCGCGACGAAGATGTGCCGCTGGTGATCGGTCAGCTCCGCGTCCACGGCGCGGCGCAGTGCTGCGAGCAGGTCCCGCGACTCGGACTCGTCGGCGGGGGTGAAGCCGAACCGGTCCGGGAGCCGCTCCCAGTCCGCGGCGTCCAGTGTCGTGGTCGGCTTGCGCCAGAAGTGCCGGCCGATCTTCGCCGACACCTCGAACATCACGAACTTGTAGGCCCAGGTCGTGAACCGGCTCTCCCCGCGGAACTGATCGAGCTTGGCCGTGATCGCCAGGAGGGCGTCGGCCGCTGCCTGGTGGGCCAGGTCGTCCAGCTCGGGGCCGACGACCTGCAGGGTCCCGCCGCGCCGGTGCACCTCGCTGCGGGCGATCCGTAGCAGCAGTGCGTGCAGGCGGGCCAGCCCCGCTTCACGGCCAGGTCCTGTATCGGCGAGCGCGATCAGCCACTCGACGTCGGATTGCGGGTCGCCACCGAGCGGGTGCTCGATCGGGGCGTCCGGCACCATGCCGTGATCGTACGGAGCCTGCGCCGCCAGGCGTTCGGCTACCGCTTCCGCCTCGGCGGCTTCGCGGTGCTGTCGCGGACGACGAGTTCGGTCGGCAGCACCAGGTGCCGGTTGCTGCGCGCGACGGTGCCGCGCTTGGCACGCTCCATCGCCGTGGTCAGTGCGGTGGTCGCGGCGCGCCCCTTCGCCTCGACGTCCTGGCGGACGGTGGTGAGTGCCGGGCGCATGCGGCGCGACAGCGGGTTGTCGTCGAAGCCCACCACGGAGATGTCGTCCGGCACCTTCAGCCCGGCGTCGTGGATCGCGCGGACGACCCCGGCGGCGAGCGCGTCGGAGAAGCAGAGGATCGCGGTCGGCCGTGGCGTGCGCGCAACGAGGAGCTGGCCGGCCTCGTAGCCCATGTCCTCGGTGCTCGAGTGCGGCTGGCGAACGGTGGTCGGCCGGATCCCCGCCGCGCCCAGGGCGTCGAGCCAGCCGAGCAGCCGCTGCCGCTCGACGTATGCCGCGCCCACCGCGAGCGGGTCGTCGATGACGCCGAACTCGCCGGGCACCCCGGTCGTGACGATGGCGACGTTCCGGTGCCCGAGGTCGACGATGTGCTGCGCGGCCGCCCGGGCGCCGCTGCGGTCCTCGACGTTGACGCTGGGGATTCCGGGGGCCGGGTTCTGGTCCACGAACACCACCGGCAGGCGGCGGCGCAGCAGCCAGCCCACGGCGGATGAGCTCGGGTCGCACAGGTACACCACGGCACCGTCGATCGCGACGTCGCGCGCGGGGACGATGCCCTCGCGGGAGCTCGACGGCAGCAGCGTGAGCGCCAGCCCGGTGGGGGCAAGCTCGTCTGCGATCGAACCGAGGAACGTCATCGCGACCTCGTCGGTGAGCGCGCCTTGCAGCGTCTCGGTCAGCACGACGCCGACGGTGCCTGCGGTGCCGCTGGCCAGTGTCCGTGCGGCGGGATCGGGGCCGACATAACCGAGCTCGTCCGCGACAGCGAGGACGCGTTCCCGCATGGCTGCCGACAGCTCGCCGGGGTTGGAGAACGCGTTCGACACCGTCATCCGGCTTACGCCGACGCGGTCGGCGATCGTCTGGAGGGTGACTCGCCCCATCGCCCGCCTCCGTTCATCGACCGGGCGCCAAGCCCCGACCTGCCGGCAGTTCGTGGCGCCATCCGACCGGCGCCACGACTGTAGCGAGGCCGCTGAGCAGGCTGGCGAGCGCCGCGCGGTGGCGCCCGAAGGACGGAGTCCGGGGCTGGTAGGGCACGACCGGTGCGTCGGGAAGCGCACTCGTGGCCAGCTCGCGGTTCGGGTGCTGGGAAAACAGGATCACGCCTAGCGGTTCCATCACGGCTCCTCTTCGATCGATGTGCTTTACCGGTACAGTAGCGCGGATGGCTTTACCGGTCAAGCAAAAGGGCGCAGGGCGACCGGAAGACCGGGAGCCAATCAACAACCACCCATCGCTGAAAAACTTCTCACCCCCGAAGAGCTACAACTCAACGTCCACCACTACCGGCGCATGATCCGACGCCCCAGTGCCCTTGCGCGCCTCGCGGTCGACGTAACTGTCCACCACAGCAGCAGCAAAGCGCGCGTCCGCCAGCACGAGATCGATGCGCATCCCGCGATTCTTCGGAAAGCACAGCTGCCGGTAGTCCCAGTACGTGAACGGCACGTCGTACTTCAGCGCTCGCGGCTGCACATCGGTGAGGCCGGCCTCCTCGACCGCGGCGAGCGCCCGCCGCTCCGGCTCGGTGACGTGCGTGCTGGTGGCGAAGCGAGTGATGTCCCAGACGTCTGCGTCCGTCGGCGCGATGTTGAAGTCACCCAGCACGGCGCACGGCCGAGGCGTGGCCAGTTCCGCGGCGACCGTCGCGCGCAGTGCCTCCAGCCAGCGCAGCTTGTAGTCGTAGTGCGGGTGGCCGACCTCGCGGCCGTTGGGCACGTACACCGACCACAGCCGCACCCCGGCGCAGGTGGCGCCGATCGCGCGCGTCTCGTGCACTTCGAACATCGCGTCCTCGGGCTGGAACCCCGGCTCGTCCAGCAGCCCGCGCTGTACCTCGGATATCCCGACCCGCGACAGGATCGCCACTCCGGCCCACCGCCCCGTCCCGTGTGCGGCGACCTCATAGCCCAGCCCTGCGACGGCATCGACCGGGAAATCGTCGGCAGCGCACTTGATCTCCTGCAGGCACAGCACATCCGGCTCGGCAGTGCCCAGCCAGTCGAGCAATCGCGGCAGCCGAGCGATGACGGAGTTGACGTTCCAGGTCGCGATGCGCACCCGCCGAGCGTTTCACGGCGGCTGCCACCCCGTTGGCTTTCAGGACGGAGCAGCCAATATCAACAGATTCCAACACGACCAGCCCGCCTGCGGTCGACCCACGCGCAAGCTGATTCCCACCAGCGCATATCGGTCAATTCCTACGTAACTCTTGTTTCACGCATATGACGATGCTAAGAACGTGTGGAGTCATGTTCGAGCCTGAGCGAACGTGAGTGACAGTTT
>JAVHVL010000245.1:0-3494 GCA_032160565.1 Pseudonocardiales bacterium
GGCGGGCAATTCCGCTTCGTCAGCGGCACCGGCCTCGGCAAGACGAACCCGCCGAGCGAGCGGAAGAAGGCCGGCGGGTTCACCGGCAACCTGCTCGACGGCACCGGCGACGTGACGCTGGCGCAGGACGACGGCAGGGTCGTCGTCATCAACTTCTGGGCAACGTGGTGCGGCCCGTGCACGACCGAGACGCCGCAGCTCGACGCGATGTACCGCGCCAACAAGACCAAGTCCGTGCAGTTCGTCGGCATCGACACCAAGGACAACCGCGACAGCGCCAAGGCGTCGTCAAGGACAACGACATCAGCTTCCCGATCGTGTTCGACGAGCAGGGCGAGACCGCGCTGCGCCTCGGCAAGATCCCCGCGCTGGGGCTGCCGTTCACCGTGCTCATCGACAAGCAGCAGCGCGTAGCGGCGGTGTACCTCGCGCGGCTGACCGCGAAGGATCTGCAGCCGGTGCTGGACAAGCTGCTCGCGGAGTCCTGACCGATGCTCGTCGCCAGCGGGTTCGAGGGCACGGTCACCGACGGCCCGCTGCTCGTCGCCGCCGGCGTGGCCGCACTGGTCGGGCTGATCGGTTTCCTGTCGCCGTGCGTACTGCCGCTGGTGCCCGGCTACCTCTCGTACGTGGCCGGCCTCTCGGGTACGGCCGTCGAGCAGCGCCACGCGCAACGGCGGATGGTGTCCGGCGCGTTGCTGTTCGTGCTGGGATTCACGGCCATCTTCGTCGCGGAAGGGGTGCTCTTCGGCAGCCTCGGCGCGGCCATCCGCGACCACACCGTCGCAATCGAGCGGGTGCTCGGCGTGGCGACGATCGTGATGGGCGTCGTGTTCCTCGGCGGTATCGGCTTCCTGCAGCGGGAGTTTCGCATCCACCGGCTGCCGCAGGCCGGGCTGCTGGGCGCCCCGCTGCTTGGTGCGGCGTTCGGGCTGGCCTGGGCGCCGTGCCTGACGCCGACGTTCAGCGCCGTCTACAGCCTGGCCTTCCAGCAGGCCACCGCCGGCCGCGGCGCGTTCCTCATGCTCTGCTACTGCCTCGGGCTCGGAGTGCCGTTCGTCCTTGTGGCGCTGGGCATCGGGTGGGTGTCCGGTGCGCTCGGCTTCGTCCGCCGGCACGCCCGCGTGGTCAGCCAGGTGGGGGGCGTCCTGCTGATCGTCATCGGCATCCTGCTCGTCACCGGCACGTGGAACCACTGGATGGACGAGCTGCGCAGCGGCGTAGGCCCCGGCTCCGGCATCGGGGGCGGCCTGTGAAGGCCCGCCTGAGGCAGGTGCTGCGCCCTGGGCGCATGGCCTGGCGCCGCCTCACGAGCATGCGCACGGCGCTGATCCTGCTGTTCCTGCTGGCCGTCGCTGCGGTGCCCGGCTCGTTGCTGCCGCAGCGTCCGCTCAACCCGGACAAGACCAACGCCTACGTCGCCGCGCACGGCGGCTGGGGGCGTTTCCTCGACCACATCGGCATGTTCGACGTGTTCGGCTCGGTCTGGTTCGCCGCTGTCTACCTGCTGCTGTTCATCTCGCTGATCGGCTGCCTGGTGCCGCGCATCCGGGTGCACGCCCGCGCGATGGTGCGCAAGCCGTTGCCGGTGCCGCGCAACCTGGCGCGGCTGCCCGAGTCCGGCTCGTTCAAGACCGCCGACACCCCGGCGGATTACGCGACCGCCGCTCGTAGCGTGTTGGGCCGCCGCTGGCGCGTGGCGCAGCGGGAGGAGCCCTCCGGCGCGCTGACCCTGTCGGCGGAGAAGGGCTACAGCCGCGAGACGGGCAACCTGATCTTCCACATCGCGCTGCTGTCGGCATTGCTGCTCATCGCGATCGGCCGCCTCTACAACTACGAGGGCTCGATCATCGTGCTGCAGGGCGCCGACCGCGGGTTCTGCAACTCCGTCTCGCAGTACGACTCGTGGAAGCCCGGGCGCTTCGCCGCCCAGGGGAAGATCAGCCCGGCGCCGTTCTGCGTCGACGAGATGACGAAGTTCACCGCTGAGTACACCGCCAGTGGTGAGCCGTCGAAGTTCGCCGCCGACGTGATCTACCGCCCCCGACTGGATGCGCCGGCGAAGCATGCCCAGGTCACGGTGAACCATCCGCTGCGCCTCGAGGGCGATCGGCTGTACCTGATCGGCCACGGCTTCGCCCCGCAGGTGACGGTGCGCATGCCGGACGGCTCGGTGCGGCACGACACGGTGGCGTTCATCCCGCAGAACGCGACCACGCTGTACTCGGAGGGCGCGTTCAAGGAGCAGAGCGTCCCCGGCAAGAACCAGGACATCGGCCTCCAGGGCTTCTTCGCCCCGACGCCGCAGGAGACCAGCGCGGGTGTCTTCACGTCGGCGTCGCCGCAGGTGAACGACCCGGTGCTGGGCATCTTCGTCTGGCAGGGCGACCTGAACTACAACGGCCTGCCGCAGTCGGTGTACTCGTTGGACACCTCGAAGATGAAGAAGACCGGCGCCGCCAACCTCAGTGTCGGGCAGACGCAGAAGTTCGCGAACGGCGTCTCGGTGACGTTCGACGGCTGGGTGCCCTGGGCGAGCATGCAGGTCAGCCACGACCCGAGCCAGGGTTATCTGCTCGTAGCGGCAGTCGCCATGGTGGTCGGCCTGCTCGGGTCGCTGGGCGTCCGGCGTCGTCGGCTCTGGCTGCGGATCACCCCGTCGTCGGACGGGCCGGAGCCGTCGCCTACCGTTGTGGCGGTCGGCGGCCTCGCACGGAGCGACTCGGGGAACTTCACCACCGAGTTCGCCGGACTGCTGGAGCGGCTGCGCGGAGCGGCCACGCCGGCCGGCGAGCTCATCGGCGCGGGAAGGGAGTGACGGTGGCTGGCATCAACGGCTCGATGGCCCACCTGTCCGACACGCTGTTCACGACGGCCATCGCGATCTACTCGGTGGGCATGGTGGGCTTTGCCGCCGAGTACTCGTTCGGCAAGCGGGGGCGTGTCGCCGCGACGCTGCCCGCGGCCGAGCCCGCCCGCGAACTCGTCGGCGCGGGCGGGCCGCCGCTCGACGATCGTCCGCCGCTCGACGAGGGTCCGGCACGCGTCGCGTCGTCGTCGATGCCGCCCCTGCCGTCGAGCGAACGCGGAACGGCGGCCGACCGGATCGGTCGCTGGTCCTTTGCGCTCACCGTCCTCGGCGCGCTCATCCATGCGGCCTCGATCGCGGTCCGCGCGCTGGCCGTGGATGCCGTGCCGTGGAGCAACATGTACGAGTTCGCCTCCGTGGCCGGGCTCGTCGGGGTGATCGCGTTCGTCGCCGTGCTGTGGAAGGCACCGCAGGTCCGGCACCTCGGCGGCTTCGTGCTGCTGCCGGTGATCCTGATGATGTTCCTCGCCGGCACGGTGCTGTACTCCAAGGCGCAGCCATTGGTGCCTGCGCTGCAGTCCTACTGGCTGGCGATCCACGTGACGCTCGTGTCGATCGCCGAGGGTGCCCTGATGACCAGTGCGGTGCTCACCGTGCTGTTCCTGATCAAGCAGCGCTACGACCG
>JAVHVL010000256.1:0-3954 GCA_032160565.1 Pseudonocardiales bacterium
GGGGAGAACCCGTCGAGGCTCGTCATCGGGATCTCAGCCGCGGGGTAGCCGATCCACACACAGCTCGCGAGCTGCGGCACGAAGCCGCAGAACCACGCGTCGCTCTCGTTCTCGGCAGTGCCTGTCTTGCCGGCCGCCGGTCGCCCTGGATCAGCCGCGATCCCAGTGCCGCCCTTGATGACCCCGCTCAGGGCGTAGGCGACCGTCTGCGCTGTTTGCGCGCTGATGACCCGGCCGCCGGCCGTGTGCCACCGCCCGAGCACGCGGCCGTCCGTCGTGGTCACGCGCCGCACCCCCTGGGGATCGTGGTGGACGCCCCCGGCGGCCAGCGTTGCGAACGCGTCAGTCATCTCCAGCGGCGATACGCCTTCGGGTCCGAGCGTGATCGAGCACACGGGCGTCAGCGGGGACCGGATGCCCAGCCGGTGTGCGACACCGACGATGTTGTGCAGCCCGGCCCGAAGCGCCACCTGCACGAAGATCGTGTTGACCGAGTGGGCGATCGCGTCGAGCAGCGTCATCGTGCCGGCGGCCTCGTCGGCGAAGTTGTGCACCGTCCAGGGAGTGGTGCCGTCCATGCAGCGGCGATCGGGGATGGTCAGCGACGGCGGCCCGTTCCAGATCGAGCTCAGCGGGATTCCCTGCTCGATCGCCGCGGTCAGCGTGAAGGTCTTGAACGCGCTGCCCGCCTGCCGGCGCGCCTGGGTCGCGAGGTTGAACCGCAACCGCCGGCCACCGGGCACGAGCGTCGCCAGCGCGCGGATCGCGCCGTTGCGCGGGTCGATAGCCACCAGCGCCCCGGCAGGGTCGCCGTCGGCGCTCAGCCACGCGCCGAGCGCCCGGTCGGCCATCCGCTGCAAGCGCGGGTCGAGCGTCGTTTGCACCCGCAGGCCTCCCCTCCGCACCACCGTGGGGCCATAGCTCCGGCGCAGCCCGCGCAGGAACATGTCGAAGAACGCGGGGGCCTCGAGCGACAGATAGCGATGACCCGGGTGCAGCCCCAGCGGGCGCGCCAGCGCACGCCGCAGCGAGGCCGGCGAGATCGCGCCGGCGGAGCGCAGCGCGCGGAGGACGACGTTTCGGCGTGCCCGCGCCGCCTTGGGAAAGCGCAGCGGGTCGTAGTCCGAAGGAGCCTGGGGCAGACCGGACAACAACGCTGCCTGGGTCAACCTGAGCCGCGAGGCCGGCCGCGCGAAGTAGGTCTCCGCCGCCGCTTGCACTCCGTACGCGCGGTGCCCGTAGAACACCGTGTTGAGGTACTCCTGGAGGATCCGGCGCTTGCTCCAGCGGTCTGCGAGCTTGATCGCGAGACACGCCTCGGTGAGTTTCCGGACAACGGTCATGCTCCCGGACGACAGGTAGCGGGCGCGCACGAGCTGTTGGGTCAGCGTCGAGCCGCCCTGGACCGCGCGACCGGCGCGCAGATCGGCGATCGCGGCGCGCACGATGCCTTCCGGGTCGAGCGCGCCGTGCCGCCAGAACCGGTGGTCCTCGATCGCCACGGTCGCCGTCGGCATCCAGTGCGAGATGCGCTCGAGGGCGACGGGCTCGCGGTTGCGAGCGGTAGAGACGGCACCCAGCCGTGAGCCGTCGGCCGCGTAGAGGAACGAGTCGGCACTCAGATGGCGGGGGTGCGCGGCGGCAGGGCCGCAGGAACTGACCAGGGCCCGCGGGTCCGCTGTGAGCAGCAGCGCGGTCGCGGCGGCCGCCAGAACGAGCACGAGTCCGCACAACAGGGCGGCGCCGATGACCGCGTGGCCGTGACGGCGCGAACGCCTGCGCCGCCGTGCGCGGCGACCGCCGGCTGCGTGGAGGTCGGCCATCCGAACTCCGATCCCGTCTGGATCGCTGGAAGGGCTGTTGCCGCCCACCCGGACGGTACGCCGCGCCGTTGGCGCACGCGCCGGTCAGTTCGCCGCGGCGAGCTGCCGGACGGAGCGCTCAGCCGTCGTCGAACTCGACGAGCCCCAGGAGCGCGTGGTCGGCGCGGATCGCGCGCTGGATCGCCTCCGCGCCCGGCTCGTCGAGCCGGAGTTGTGCGCCCACGATCAAGAGGCAGAAACCGGACTCCCTCAGGGCCTCCAGCCAACCGGGCGGAGCCTCGTCGATACCCGCGTGAAATCGCTCGACCGTCGATGCGTCTCTACGGAGGACCAGGTCCGCCCCCTCAGGCTCGAGCCGCCATCTGGTGAGCAGCCGTACCGGCTCGTCGGCGAGCGCGAGATGGAAACCGTCCCACCATTCCGAGTCGAGGTAGAGGCACAACTCGCCGCTCTCGAGACCGCGAACGCGGATGTCGAGCTGGCGCTCCCAGAGCAGGACCGCGCCCGCCTCTGGATGGCGCGCCTGCCTGTAGGCGATGCCCTGGGGCTGCGCCTGCGCGAGGATCACAAGCCGCGCCAGGTCGGCCCGCGACGGGGCACAGCTCGCGTGCGCGAACTCTGCGATCACTGTGTCCCCGTCCTCAGAGATGCTCACGCTGGCGGGGAGGCTGAGCACGGGCTCGATCCATTCGCCGCAGACCGAGCAGCGCAGCGGAACCAGAGCCCGCAGCTCCTCCAACCGCGCGGCCTCTTCGGGGCGGAGCACTGCAGCGACATCAGAACCGACCTCAAGCCGCTGGTTCATGGGCGACCTTTTGCCCACTCACCGATTGTGCAACCTCCCGAAGCAGTCGCCCCTTTCGGGCGCCCGATCCTTTGCACATTGTCGGAATCCGCGCCCCTTTGTCGCCATGCCGGACACGTTTGTTCCACAGTGCTCCGCCGGTGGTAAAACGACTCTGTCGGACGGGGCGCGAGCCCCGTCGGGACCCAGAAATCCATCTCTGAACGCAGCCCGCGCGGAATATGCATCCGGGCAGGGCAGCATCCGCAGGAGGGAAGGCTATGGCGGCAGCCGCAACAAGACGGCAAAGCCGGACCAAGATCCACGACAAGATCCAGGAGCTGTCGTGGGATCCGACCTTTGCCACCCCGGTCGACAAATACCCGACCGATTACACGTTCGAGAAGGCGCCGAAGAAGGACCCGATGAAGCAGGTCCTGCGCTCCTACTTCCCGATGGAGGAGGAGAAGGATCAGCGCGTGTTCGGAGCGATGGACGGAGCGATCCGCGGGAACATGTTCCGCAACGTCCAGCAGCGCTGGATGGAGTGGCAGAAGCTGTTCCTGAGCATCATCCCGTTCCCCGAGATCTCGGCAGCACGCGCCATGCCGCTCGCGGTGAACGCGGTGCCGAACCCCGAGGTTCACAACGGGCTGGCGGTCCAGATGATCGACGAGGTGCGCCACTCGACGATCCAGATGAACCTCAAGCGCCTCTATATGAACCACTACATCGACCCTGCAGGGTTCGACATCAGCGAGAAGGCGTTCGCCAACTGCTACGCGGGCACGATCGGCCGGCAGTTCGGTGAAGGCTTCATCACCGGCGACGCGATCACGGCCGCCGACATCTATCTGACGATCGTCGCCGAGACGGCTTTCACGAACACTCTGTTCGTGGCCATGCCGTCGGAGGCCGCGGCGAACGGCGACTATCTGCTCCCGACCGTGTTCCACTCGGTTCAGTCAGATGAGTCGCGGCACATCTCGAACGGCTACTCGATCATCCTGATGGCGCTGGCCGACGAGCGGAACCGCGAGCTCCTCGCGCGCGATCTGCGCTATGCGTGGTGGAACAACCACGCGGTGGTGGACGCAGCGATCGGCACGTTCATCGAGTACGGCACCAAGGACCGGCGCAAGGATCGCGAGAGCTACGCGGAGGCGTGGCGGCGGTGGATCTACGACGACTACTACCGCAGCTATCTGATGCCGCTCGAGAAGTACGGCCTCGAGGTGCCCCATGACCTCGTCGAGGAAGCGTGGAACCGCATCTGGAACAAGGGCTACATCCACGAAGTCGCGCAGTTCTTCGCCACCGGGTGGCCCGTCAACTTCTGGCGGATCG
>JAVHVL010000258.1:0-2679 GCA_032160565.1 Pseudonocardiales bacterium
TCGCCTTCGACGCGCTCGGGTGGTTCGGGCTGATCGAGATGTTCATCTTCATGGTGACCGTGTTCATCGCCTATGCGTACGTCTGGCGCCGTGGAGGCCTCGAATGGGACTAGAAGAAAAGCTGCCATCGGGAGTCCTGCTCTCGACCGTCGAGGGCCTGGCCGGATACATGCGCAAGGCCTCGTTCTGGCCCGCGACGTTCGGCCTGGCGTGCTGCGCGATCGAGATGATGACGTTCGGCGCGCCGCGGTTCGACTCGGCGCGCTTCGGCATGGAGGTCTTCCGCGCGTCGCCGCGGCAGGCCGACCTGATGATCGTCGCCGGCCGGGTGAGCCAGAAGATGGCGCCGGTGCTGCGGCAGATCTACGACCAGATGCCCGAGCCGCGGTGGGTGCTCGCGATGGGTGTCTGCGCCAGCTCCGGCGGCATGTTCAACAACTACGCCATCGTGCAGGGCGTCGACCACGTCGTCCCGGTGGACATGTACCTGCCCGGCTGCCCGCCGCGGCCGGAGATGCTCATCGACGCCATCCTCAAGCTGCACCACAAGATCATGAACGAGCCGCTCGGCCCGAAGCGCGCCGCGAAGCTGGCCGACCAGAAGGTCGAGCTGGTCCCGTCGAGCATCCGCTACGGCCGATGACGGGCCCCACCGAGCGCCCCGTCCCGGCGGACGCCGCGCCCGAGCAGCGCGCCGGCGAGATCCAGCCGAAGACGGAGGCCGCCGGCTCTGCGCCGGACACGCCCTTCGGCACGCCGCACCGCGGCATGTTCGGCATCACCGAGGGCGCCGACACCTCCGGCTACGGCGGCCTGGTCCGCGAGCCGTGGGACCCGCCGAACGCCGAACGCCCGTACGGCGGCTACTTCGACGAGCTCATCGACGCGCTGCGCGCCGCGTTCCGCGACTTCGACAAGGCGGTCAGCAAGATCGTCGTCGACCGCGGCGAGCTGACGCTCTACGTCGAGCGCGAGTACCTCACCGGCATCGCCACCGTGCTGCGCAACGACCCGTCGCTGCGCTTCGAGCTCTGCTCCAGCGTCTCCGGCGTCGACTACCTCGGCACGGCGCGGCGGCTGCACTCGGTCTACCAGCTCACCTCGATGACGTTCCGGCGGCGGCTGCGGCTGGAGGTCGCGGTGTCCGCGGAGGATCCGCACGTCCCGTCCGTCACGGCGCTCTACCCGACCGCCGACTGGCAGGAGCGCGAGACCTGGGACATGTTCGGGATCATCTACGACGGCCACCCCGCGCTCACGCGGATCCTCATGCCCGACGACTGGGACGGCCACCCGCAGCGCAAGGACTATCCGCTCGGCGGCATCGCGGTGCAGTACAAGGGCGCCACCATCCCGCCACCGGACGAAAGGCGGGCCTACAAGTGACAGACCAGTACGTCCCGTCGCGGCTCACCACCGAGGGGCGCGTCTACAACCTCACCGGCGGTGACTGGGATCAGGTCATCAGCGGCGACCCGCTGAGCGAGGAGCGCCTCGTCCTCAACATGGGGCCGCAGCACCCGTCCACCCACGGCGTGCTCCGCCTGGTGCTCGAGCTGGAGGGGGAGACGGTCACCGACGCGCGCGTCGTCGTCGGCTACCTGCACACCGGCATCGAGAAGAACACCGAGTTCCGCACCTGGACGCAGGGCGTCACGTTCCTGACCCGCGCCGACTACCTGTCGCCGTTCTTCAACGAGACGGCGTACTGCCTGGGCGTCGAGCGGCTGCTCGGCGTCGAGGCGCCCGCCCGCGCGCAGCTCATCCGCATCCTGATGATGGAGATCAACCGGCTGTCGTCGCACTGGGTGTGGCTGGCCACCGGCGGCCTGGAGCTCGGCGCCCTCACCGCCATGACCAACGGCTTCCGCGCGCGGGAGCGCTGCCTCGACGTGTTCGAGGCCATCACCGGACTGCGGATGAACCACGCCTACGTCCGCCCGGGCGGCGTCGCGCAGGACCTGCCGCCGAACTACGACGAGATGATCCGCAACTGGATCAAGGAGATGCGCGTCGAGCTCGGCGGTGTCGACAAGCTGCTGCGCGGCCAGCCGATCTGGGTCAACCGCCTCAAGGACGTCGGCTGGATCGGCGTCGAGGGGTGCCTGGCCCTCGGCATCACCGGCCCTATCCTGCGCGCGGCCGGCCTGCCGTGGGACATGCGCAAGACCGAGCCGTACCTCGGCTACGAGACGTTCGACTTCGACGTGCCCACCGACGACCGCGGCGACTGCTGGTCGCGCTTCGTCGTGCGCGTCGCGGAGATGTGGGAGTCGCTGAAGATCGTCGAGCAGGTGCTGGACCGCCTCGAGCCCGGGCCGACGATCATCGACGACCCGAAGATCGCCTGGCCGGCCAAGCTCAGCCTCGGCCCGGACGGGCTGGGCAACTCGCTGGAGCACGTGCAGCACATCATGGGGACGTCGATGGAGGCGCTCATCCACCACTTCAAGCTGGTGACGGAGGGGTTCCGCGTGCCCCCGGGGCAGGTGTACCAGAGCGTCGAGTCGCCGCGCGGCGAGCTGGGCGCGCACATCGTCAGCGACGGCGGCACGCGTCCGTACCGCGTGCTCTTCCGCGAGCCGTCCTTCATCAACCTGCAGGGCACCGCGACGATGGCGATCGGCGGCATGGTCGCCGACGTGATCGCCTCGGTGGCCTCGATCGATCCCGTCATGG
>JAVHVL010000348.1:0-3170 GCA_032160565.1 Pseudonocardiales bacterium
CAGCGGCCGTCAACTGGCGAAGCTCATTCGACCGGCCGACCACGGGCCACCTGTCCACGCCTGAGTGCAAGTCCGCGTGAGCAGACCCCAGCTACACCGCCGGCCACGCGCACGGATGTGGAAGAGCACTTCACTTGGCCACGACGTCGCAAATATTCACCGACGCCCGGGCCAGCCGAACCCCAAGGGCCGTCTGTGCGGTTCTCCGCTCCGAAAACCAGTAGCGACTACGGAGGACTGATCCCCGCCACGGTGGCCAACTGTATCCATGAGCGCCACGCCACGCCATCTTCACGGGCGCATCCTTGGCCCGTTGGCCGAAGGAATCACCGAGCCATCGACCCGCAGCCCGACGGGCGAAGTCGGCGCAGTTCCTGGCGTTGCGGTCCAAGATCGTGCTGGCCTGCGCGCAGGGGCTGGACAACAAGCAGGTCGCGGCGAAGCTCGGGGTGGTCCCGGCGACGGTGAGCAAGTGGCGGCGGCGGTTCGTCGACCAGCGTCTGGACGGTCTGCTCGACGAGCCGCGTCCGGGTGGTCCTCGCCGGATCAGCGATGAGCAGATCGAGGCGGTGATCGTGGCGACGCTGGAGCGCAGCCACGCCGGCCACAGCAGGCCTGAACCCGTCAGACGGATTCGGAGCGGCAGCGTGGCTGCCCGGCACGGAATCTCGTGGCGAGTCTCGAAGTCGAGCACCACCTGGCGCGTCCCGGCAGCCCAGCGCGCGTCCACTATTGCGGGGAAGCTCGACCGCCTCAAAAGGCGAACCACAAACGCGTGCCCCGTCATGGTGGTTCTTCATACTTGAGCGGCCAATGATCTTGATGCCGCTATTGCTGCCCGGTGGGTCCGGGTGCAGTGGAACCGTACTCGGCGGTGTTGGTTCTCGACGGTGCGGAAGCCGCTATCTGTTAACCGGCTCTCGACGGGGCGACTCGCTCGGGCTGCCTGAGGTCCCGCGTCGGGCGGTGACCGGCGCTGACACTTGAGCTAGGTGGCTTCCAGCGGAGGTGCCGATGCCGCTTCGGGTGCAGTGCGACGGCGACAGCTTCCTGATCGCGGCGAGGGACGTCGAGTTGGCTGAGGACGTCGAGTTGCTGAACCGCTTCCTTGCTCATCTTCGGTACCGCAACTTCGCCGTTCTGTCGCGGCGTGCATATGCGTTCGACTCGTTGAACCTGTTGCGCTTCTGCTCCGAGCGAGGCGTGGCTTTGCGTGGGATCGGGCCAATGGAAGTGTTCGACTATCTCGACTGGCAGGCGACCCGGCGGCCCGGTCGTGCAGGTGCGGTGGTGGTCCGTCTGGACGCCGGGCGCGGGGTGGCGCCGGCGACGATGAACCGTCGCATCGCCGCGGCCCGGGGGTTGTTCGAGTACGCGGTGATCGCGGGCGTCCGGGCTGACAACCCCGTGCCGGCGGCACGCCGCTCGTCGGGGGCGCGCGTGCAACGTGGCCTGCTCGGGCATCTGGGAGCCGGTCGGCGTCCGACTGGCGGGCGATTGGTGCCGGAAATCAGTAGCGACTACTGAGGACCGATCCGCTCCGTGGTGGCCGAATGTATCAGTGGTAGAGCGTTTCCTAGTCAGCGAGCAGCAAAGGAAACCGAGCATGACAATTTCGACGCCACACCAGGTGGCCGATGACCGAGACGACACGTCCAGGAGCGAGCCCGTCGCGCTGCGTGTCAACGGCGAACACCGCGTCGCCGACCTCGAAGCGCGTGTCAGTCTGCTGGACGCGCTTCGGGAGCACCTTGACCTGACAGGCAGCAAGAAGGGCTGTGATCAGGGCACCTGTGGCGCCTGCACGGTGTGGGTAGACGGCCGGCGGGTGCTCGCCTGCCTCATCCTGGCGATCGCGGCGTCCGGGCACGAGATCGTGACGATCGAGGGGCTCGCCGACGGTGACGAGTTGCATCCGATGCAGCGGGCGTTCATCCAGCATGACGCGTTCCAGTGCGGTTACTGCACCCCGGGGCAGATCATGTCCGCGGTCAAGCTGATCGAGGAGGGCAACGCCGCCACCGAGGCGGACATCCGCGAGTTCATGAGCGGCAACATCTGCCGCTGCGCCGCCTATCCGAACATCCGGGCCGCGATCCGACAGGTCCGCGACGGAGCGGGCGGTGGGGCATGAGACCGCTGACCTACAGCCGGGCGACCGACACCGACGACGCGCTCGCGCTGGCGGCGGCGCATCCGGCGAGCGCGTTCCTTGCCGGTGGGACCACCGAGGTGGATCTGATCCGCGCCGGCATCTCGCACTCCGACCATCTCGTCGACATCAACGACCTGCCGTTGACCACTGTGGAGGATCGGGCCGACGGCGGCCTGCACATCGGCGCGCTCGCGCGGATGAGCGACGTGGCGCGAACGCCGAGCGTCATCCAGCGATACCCAGCGATCTCGCGTGCGTTGCTGCTGAGCGCATCCGAGCAGCTGCGGAACATGGCCTCGATGGGCGGCAATCTGCGCCAGCGCACCCGCTGCGCGTACCTGCGCGACGGCGTGTCGCCGTGCAACAAGCGCGAACCGGGATCGGGCTGTGCGGCGCTCGATGGGTTCAACCGAGGTCACGCGATCCTCGGCACGAGCGAGCAGTGCATCGCCACGCATCCCTCGGACGTTTCGGTCGTGCTGGTGGCCTTCGACGCCGCCGTCCAGACGGTGGGGCCGGGTGGTGAGCGCTCGCTGCCGATCGACGACTTCTTTCTGCTTCCGGGCGATAGGCCCGAGGTGGAGCACCCGATAGTGCCGGGCGAGCTGATCGTCGGCATCGACGTTCCCGGCGTACCGCTCGCCGAGCGCTCGGTATACCTCAAGTTCCGCGACCGGCAGTCGTACGAATTCGCGCTGGTGTCCGTCGCGGCGGCAATCGAGGTGGACGACGGCCTGGTGACGGGCGTGCGTCTCGCTCTGGGCGGCGTCGGCACCAAGCCGTGGCGGGCCCGCCGCGCGGAGGCGGCGCTCCTCGGTGGCCCGGCGAATGCGGAGGCGTTCCGGCGCGCGGCCGCCGCTGAACTCGAGGACGCCGTCGTGCGCGAGCACAACGCGTTCAAGGTCGAGCTCACGCAGCGGGCCGTGGTGCGCGGCCTCACCCACAGCTTGAACGGAGCCCGGCCATGACAGCAGTCGGCACACCCGTCACGCGGGTCGACGGCCCAGCCAAGGTC
>JAVHVL010000234.1:0-4367 GCA_032160565.1 Pseudonocardiales bacterium
CCGAGCAGCGTGGACACCTCGGAGCCGGCCTGCGTGAACCGGAAGATGTTGTCGATGAACAGGAGCACGTCCTGCTTCTGCACGTCGCGGAAGTACTCCGCCATCGTCAGCGCGGACAGGGCAACGCGCGGGCGGGTGCCCGGCGGCTCGTCCATCTGGCCGAAGACCAGGGCGGTCTTGTCGATGACGCCGGTCTCCGTCATCTCCTTGATGAGGTCGTTGCCCTCACGCGTGCGCTCGCCTACGCCGGCGAACACCGACACGCCACCGAACTCCTCGGCGACGCGGTAGATCATCTCCTGGATGAGCACCGTCTTGCCGACGCCGGCGCCGCCGAACAGGCCGATCTTGCCGCCGACCACGTACGGCGTGAGCAGGTCGATGACCTTGATGCCCGTCGCGCACATCTCGGTCTTGCTCTCGAGCTGGTCGAAGGGCGGGGGCTCGCGGTGGATCGACCACCGCTCCTTGATGTCCAGCTGGTCGACGGAGACGTCCAGCGGCTGGCCGAGCGCGTTGAACACGTGCCCCTTGGTGACGTCACCCACCGGCACGGTGATCGGCGAGCCGGTGTCGACGACCGCGGCGCCGCGCACGAGCCCGTCCGTCGGCTGCAGGGCGATGGCGCGAACCATGTCGTCGCCGATGTGCTGCGCGACCTCGAGGGTGAGCGTCTTGGAGAGCTCCCCGAGGGCGATCTCGGTGGTCAGGGCGTTGTAGATCGCGGGCATCGAGTTGCGCCCGAACTCCACGTCGACCACCGGGCCGATGACACGCACGACCCGTCCGGTGGTGGCGCCCGCCGCCGCGGTGTCAACTTCGCTGTCGAACAGTGTGGTCATCGCTCGTCACTTCCTGCCGCCGCGAGAGCATCGGCGCCGCCGACGATCTCGCTGATTTCCTGGGTGATCTCTGCCTGGCGAGCCTGGTTGGCCAGCCGGGTGTAGGTCCTGATCAGTTCGGTCGCGTTGTCGCTCGCCGACTTCATCGCGCGGCGCCGGGCCGCGGACTCCGAGGCCGCCGACTCCAGCAGCGCAGAGAAGATCCGGGCGCTGATGTAGCGCGGCAGCAGCGCCGCGATCAGCTGCTCGGGCTCCGGCTCGAACTCGTAGGACGGCTGCGGCTCGACGGACTCCGGCTTCTCCGCATCCTGGTCCGTCGCCTGGTCGGCGGCGCTCTTCACCGGCGACACGAGCACCGGCGTCGGAGTCTGGGTGACCGAGTTCTGGAACCTGGTGTAGACGACGTAGAGCTCGTCGATGCCCGGCTGCCCGTTCGACTCGTTCGCCGAGGTGGCGGTCAGCGCGGCCACCACGGTCTCTGTAGCTCCCCGCGCGTCGACGAAGTTCGGCTGCTCCGAGAAGCCGGTCCACGTGCCCGCGAGCGGAACGCGGCGGAAGTTGTAGTACGCCACGCCCTTGCGGCCGATGACGTACCGCACGACCTCCCGGCCATCGGCCTCCAGCCGAGCGGCGAGCTCGTTCGCCTGCTTGATGGCGTTGACGTTGTAACCGCCGGCCAGGCCACGGTCGCTCGTGATCAGCAGGATGCCCGCGCGCCGCGGCGACTCGACGCCGGTGAGCATCGGGTGCTGCAGCGAGGCATTGTCGCCCAGCGCCGCGAGTGCTCGGGTGAGCTCTTCGGCGTAGGGGCGGGCGGCCGTCATCCGCTGCTGCGCCTTGACGATGCGCGACGCGGCGATGAGCTCCATCGCCTTTGTGATCTTCTTGGTCGACTGGACCGAACGGATCCGGCGCCGGTAGACGCGAAGCTGGGCACCCATCGGCTACTCCGCCGGCTCGCCGGCGCCGGGAGTGGTGGCCGCCCCGGCGGGCTCGGTGTCGTCGGCGGGGCTGTCCTGGCTCTGTCCGGCGGCCTGGGGAGAGGTGGCCTCCCCCTCGTTCGCACCACGCCCCGCGCCGGACGCGACCGGTGCCGGCGCGGCATCCTTCGTGCTCGGCTGGAACTGCGCCTTGAACTCGTCGACGACCTGCTCGAGGGCGGACACCATGTCGTCCTCGAGCGACTTCGCCTCGGCGAGGATGTCGAACAGCTCCGGCTTGTGCAGCCCGACGTACTCCAGCAGTTCGGCCTCGAACCGCCGCACGTCCCCGACCTCGACATCGTCGAGCTTGCCGTTGGTGCCGGCCCAGATCGAGACGATCTCCTGGCCGATGGGGAACGGCGAGGACGCCGGCTGCTTGAGCAGCTCCACCATCCGGGCGCCGCGGGCGAGCTGCTGCTGGCTGGCCCTGTCGAGGTCGGAGCCGAACGCGGCGAACGCCTCGAGCTCGCGGTACTGCGCGAGGTCCACGCGCAGGCGGCCGGACACCGCGCGCATGGCCCGCGGCTGGGCCGCACCGCCGACCCGCGACACCGAGATGCCGACGTTGATGGCCGGGCGCACGCCGGCGTTGAAGAGGTCGGTCTCGAGGAAGCACTGGCCGTCGGTGATCGAGATGACGTTCGTCGGGATGTAGGCGGACACGTCGTTGCCCTTGGTCTCGATGACGGGCAACCCGGTCATCGAACCGCCGCCGAGCTCGTCGGACAGCTTCGCGCAGCGCTCGAGCAGCCGGCTGTGCAAGTAGAAGACGTCGCCGGGGTACGCCTCGCGGCCCGGCGGGCGGCGCAGCAGCAGGGACACGGCGCGGTAGGCCTCGGCCTGCTTGGTGAGATCGTCGAAGACGATCAGCACGTGCATGCCGGCGTACATCCAGTGCTGCCCGATGGCCGAGCCGGTGTACGGAGCGAGGTACTTGAAGCCTGCGGAGTCCGACGCGGGCGCCGCGACGATGGTCGTGTACTCCAGTGCACCGGCTTCGTCCAGCGTCTGCCTCGCGGCGGCGATCGTGGAGCCCTTCTGGCCGATCGCGACGTAGATGCAGCGGACCTGCTTGTTGGGGTCGCCGGTCTTCCAGTTGTTCCGCTGGTTGATGATCGAGTCGAGGCACACCGTGGTCTTGCCGGTCTGCCGGTCGCCGATGATCAACTGGCGCTGGCCGCGGCCGATGGCGGTCATGGCGTCGATGGCCTTGATGCCGGTGAGCAGCGGCTCGCGGACCTCCTGGCGCTGCACGACGGTGGGTGCCTGCAGCTCCAGCGCGCGCCGGGACTCGGACGCGACCTCGCCGAGGCCGTCGATGGGCTGGCCGAGCGGGTCGACCACGCGTCCGAGGTAGCCGTCGCCCACCGGCACGGAGAGGATCTCGCCGGTGCGCCGCACCTGCTGCCCCTCCTCGATCTTCGACGCGTCACCGAGGATGACCACACCGATGTCGCGGACGTCGAGGTTCAGCGCAATGCCCAGCGTGCCCCCCTCGAACTCGAGCAGCTCGTTGGTCATGCAGCTCGGCAGCCCCTCGACGCGGGCGATGCCGTCGCCGGTCTCGGCCACGACACCGACCTCCTCGCGCGAGGCCTCTGGCGAGTAGGACGAGACGAAGTCCTCGATCGCGCTACGGATCTCGTCTGGGGAGATCGTCAGCTCTGCCATCACGTTTCCCTTGCGTTAGTCGGGTCTTGCCTTAGTCGAATGTTCAGTCGGTGTTCTCGGTGGAGCAGGTGGTGGGGCGTGTCAGCCGGCCAGTGCCGCACGTGCGGAGGCGAGCCGCGCGGCGATGCTGCCGTCGATCAGCTCGTCACCCACCCGGATGACGAGCCCGCCTACGACGGCCGGGTCGACGGCCGTGCGGATGCTGATCGCGCGGCCGTAGATCTCGCTGAGCGCGGCGGCGAGCCGGGTCTGCTGCTCGTCGGCCAGCACGACTGCCGAGATCACGCGCGCTACCGAGCGCTGGCGGAGCGCGGCCGCTTCGTCGAGCAGGTCGTCGATCGCAAATGTGACGCTACGCTTGCGCTGGCTGGTGACGGCGTGGCGCAGGAGCTCCTGGGTGATGGGGCGAACCTTGCCGGCGACCACTCGGTCGAGCAGGGCGACGCGCCGCGAACTCTCGACAGTGACCTCGTCCAGCAGCGTGGTTAGCTCGGACTGGTCGCTGAGGATGCGCTCGAAGCGGAACAGTTCGTCCTCGACCTCGTCGATGACGCCTTCCCGCTCCGCCGCGGCGAACAGCGCGTCGTCGGCCGCCAGCTCTAGGGCATCGGTGAGATCCCACGCCGACGACCACCGCTCGCGTACCGCGGCCTGCGCGATCGCGACGGCCGGGGCGCTCACCTTGCCGTCGAGGAGTCTGCCGATGAGTGCGGCGCGCGCGTCCGGCGCGCTCGCCGGGTCGCCCACCGCTCGGCGCAGCCGGGGCTGGTCCACGAGCAGGTCGGCCACCGCGTACAGGTCGCCGGCCAGGGCGGTGAGCGTCTGTGCCGACGCCGCCCGCCCCAGGGTCTCCTCGCGGTGCCGGCGCAGG
>JAVHVL010000157.1:0-3894 GCA_032160565.1 Pseudonocardiales bacterium
CGGTGGCGTGCGCCTGACCGCCGAGGACGCCGAGCGAGGCGACGTCGACATCCTGCTGGACTTCGTCGCCCGCGAGGTGCGCGTATACGGCGGGGAGAAGACCCGCTACCGGTTTCGCACCAGGCGCACCTACCTCGAGCAGCTCATCCATGAGCACGAGATCGACTGGGTGAACTCGCTGTTCCTGTCCTGCCGGTTCTCGGCGCACCGCATCGGCCCGTACAACGAGTTCGTCTACGTCTTCTTCAAGTGCCTGTCCGAGGAGCGGCTGAACTACGCCGAGGGGTGGTTCGCCGAACAGAACGCCACCGAAGCGGCGGAGACCATCACGCTCGACGGCTGGGAGGTGCAGCGGCGCTGCCCCCACCTGAAGGCCGACCTCACCCGCTTCGGCTCCGTCGAGGACGGCGTGCTGACCTGCCAGATGCACGGGTGGAAGTGGCGGCTGTCCGACGGGAAGTGCTTGACCGCCGTCGGGCACGACATCCGCAGCACGCCGGCTGACGCGGCGCACGAGGTCCGCAGCACGCCGGCTGACGCGGCGCGCGAGCACTGAGTGCCACGGCACACGCCCACCGTATGAGGGTCGTCGTCACCGGCGCCGCCGGCTTCATCGGCTCGCGGCTGGCGCACGCGCTGCTCGACGACGGCTGCGCGGTGGTCGGTATCGACCGCGCCGGCGGTGCCCGGCCCGTTGCGGCGCGGCTGACCGAGAGCTGGCGGGGGCTGTGCGAACGGCCGGCATTCGTCGGCAGCGGCGCTGACCTGGGCGATCCGTCCGTCGACCTTGCGCCCCTGCTGCGCGGCGCCGACGGCGTCATCCATCTCGCCGGCCGCCCTGGTACCCACGAGAGCTGGGCGGAATACCCGGCATACCTGCACGACAACGTGGCGGCGACGGCGCGGCTTGCCGAGGCCTGCGTGGCGGCCGGTGTGCCCCGCCTCGTGCACGCCTCGTCGTCGTCGGTTTACGGCCGCGTCGCCGACGGGCGGGACGGGCCGCTGCAGCCGGTGTCGCCGTACGGCGCGAGCAAGCTGGCCGCCGAGTCGACGCTGCACGCCTTCGCGCAGGCGCGCGGGCTGCCGGTCGTGATCCTGCGGCTGTTCTCCGTTTACGGACCGGGGCAGCGACCGGACATGGGGGTGCACGCGGCCATCGCGGCGGCGCTCAGCGGGACGCCCTTTCGCCTGCACGGCGACGGCGAGCAGACCCGTGCCATGACGTTCGTCGACGACGTCGTCGATGGACTGCGGCTCGCAATGGCCAAGGGCAGGGACGGCGCGAGCTACGACCTCGGTGGCACGTCGGCGGTGTCCCTGCTCGAGGTCCTCGACGAGATCCGCCGCATCGTCGGCACTGCGGTCCCGATCGTGCAGGTGGCCGATCCACCGGGGAACCAGCGGCATACCCGAGCCGACCTCGTCAGCGGGAACCTGGAGCTGGGTTACGCGCCGAAGGTGGGGATCGCCGAGGGGCTCAGGCGTCAGGTCGAGTGGCAGCGCGTCGAGTGCCGGCGCGCCACGCCGTGATGTGCTCGCGCGTCGAGCGCAGCGGGCGAGTTACCCGCCAGGAAGTGGACGCGTGCAGCTCCGCGACCTGCTGCGCGAGCTCGTCGCGCTCGGATCTCGTGGACGTGGCAGCGGCCTCGGCGACCTCGGTCTGAGCACGCAGCGCGGCCGCCTCGCCTTGCAGCGTGGCGACCTGTTGCTGGAGTTCGGCGATTTGCCGGTCGAGTTCGGCGATCCGGGCTGTGGGCCCGGGCGGTAGCGGCGCCCCGCCGTGCGGGTCGCGCTGTACCGCGCCGCGTGGCCACTCATGGAACGGGGAGATGTGGTTGTCCAGGTCGTGCACCACGGGCTGCAATCCGGCGTCGGCCAGCGCGATCGGCAGCGAGAGTTGATCGCGCCTGGAGTACCTGAGCACGTGCTCCCACCAGATCTGCATGGCGCCCTGGACGGCCGGCTCGTGATGCCTGCGCAGCAGCAGCCCGCCCCACAGCGGCGGGCGATCGAGCAATTCGGGATGGGTGCGCTCGTAGTGGGAAAGCTGCTCCTCGCACTGCCAGGCCGCGTCCTTGCGCTGATCCACGACGGCGGTGAACTCCTCGCGCAGCCGGTCACGGAAGCTGTGCCGTAACACCGCCATCGACGCGTCGGTCGGCAGCAGTGCGTCGAAGAGCGCGTCGGGCTCGACGAGGAGCAGCGTGCTGTTGTCGATGTAGAGCGACTCGTCGTACCCGTCCAGATACAGGTGGGGGAGCATCTTGGGGCGCCGGCTGCTCCGGTTGGAATCGAGCGGAAAGGCCGGGGGGACATGACGGATCTGCCACGTCCTGCTCGTGGCCGTGGGCTCGTCGGTGAAGCAGACGAGATCGGTTCCACGGTCGCCCGCGATGTGCTGTTCGAGCAGCGTCTCGTAGCCGCCCATGAGCACCGTGTAGACGACCCTCCGCCCCGTCACCGCTGCAGCATAAGGGCAGCCCGACTCCGGTGCGCGCCACTCAACCTCAGGGCCGTCGCAGGAGTGGGGCCGGAGGGACTCGAACCCTCACTGGACGGCACCTAAAGCCGTTGCCTCTGCCGTTGGGCTACGGCCCCGAACTCGGGCGCCAGCGTACGCAGTTGGGGCTAGGGTCGCCGGATGAGTAGCCCGCCCATGTCGATGGCGGGCGACTTCTTCGCCTGGGTGCAGAACGGGGCGACGCCTGAGGAGCAGGCCTCGCTGCGCGCAACGGTGCCCGCACCGGTGATCGCGATCTTCAGCAGGGTCTCGGCCGGCGGTACCGGCGGACTGTCGCGCCTGCGTGGGGCGGCTAGGACAAGGCTCAAGCAAGCCCGAGATCGCGGCGCAGTTTGGCGACGTGGCCGGTGGCCTTCACGTTGTACTGGGCCTGCTCGATCACGCCGTCTTCGTCCACGACGAATGTCGAGCGCAGCACGCCGGTGACCTTCTTGCCGTACATCGTCTTCTCGCCGAAGGCGCCGTAGGCCTCCAGGACGGAGCGGCTCGGGTCCGACAGCAGCGGGAATGTCAGTGCCTCCGCCTCGCGGAACTTCGCCAGCTTCTCCGGCTTGTCGGGGGAGATGCCGATGACGGCGAAGCCGGCGTCGGTCAGCTCGGCGAGGTTGTCCCGGAAGTCGCACGCCTGCTTGGTGCAGCCGGGGGTCATCGCCGCGGGGTAGAAGTACACGACGACCTTGCGGCCGCGGAAGTCGCCGAGCGAGACCTGCTTGCCATCCGCATCGGCCAGGGTGAATTCCGGTGCCGGGTCGCCCGGAGAGAGTCGCGTCATGGCGGCAACCGTACCGAGGCCGTTCGACGGCAGCCCGAACGCACTAGGCTCGCGGAGACTGGCCCGTCGCTGGGCCGCGAAGGGGGTCGACGGTGGCAGGTGAGCGCACGGCGGATGAGATCCAGCGCGACATCGAGCAGGCGCGTGCCTCCCTCGCGATAGCCGTCGACCAGCTTGCGTACCGCGCGAATCCCAAGCGGGTCGCGGAAGGCCTCAAGCACACGCTGAAGCAGAAGGCGCAGACCCCGCAGGGGCAGGCGGTCATCGCGGGCGTCGGCCTGCTGGTGGCGGTCGTGGTGGTTCGCCGGTTCCGCAAACGCTGAGCGATGACTGCTGCGGTACTCCTGATCTCGTGCCGGGATCAGCCGGGGCTCGTCCACGCGGTCGCGGAGTTCGTCCTCCAGGTGGGCGGCAACATCGTCCATGCCGAGCAGCACATCGACCGGGAGGCAGGGGTCTTCTTCCAGCGCGTGGAATTCGACCTGACCGACGCGCGCGTCGCCCGGGACGAGGTGGGGGCGGCCTTCGCCCCCGTCGCCCAGCGGTTCGGGATGGACGTCAGCGTCCGGTTCACCGACGAGCGGCCACGCGTCGCGGTGCT
>JAVHVL010000410.1:0-5249 GCA_032160565.1 Pseudonocardiales bacterium
GACGTTGCGCGACCTGATGATTGCGTCCCGATGACGCCGAGGTTTCCGGGTCTTGACACCGCGCCGTTTGGCACCGATGATTCCAGGATCGTAGATCCTATAGGAAGTCTGGCCCCATGAACCTCAGCGAACGAAGGGTGACATCTGTGAGCGGTACTCGCCTCGCGGTACAGATCGGGGTGGCCGGGGTTGCCGTCGGCCTGCTGGCCGCCTGCTCCACGGCCAGCTCGACGTCCGGTTCGACCTCGTCGAGCGGCACAGCGCCGAAGCAGGTGGTCATCGGGCTGTCGAACCAGACCATGGCCGTGACCTTCCCGGTCGGCCTTGCCAAGGGCGCCCAGCAGGAGGCCGCCAAGCTCGGCGCGAAGCTGATCGTGCTCGACTCGAAGGGTGACGTCCAGAAGCAGGGCAGCGACATTCAGGACCTGATCGCGCAGAAGGTGAACGGCATATTGATCGTGCCGAACTCACCCGGACCGGCGCAGGCGATGGTCGACGGCGCATCCGCCGCGGGCATCCCGATCGCGTCGGTGCACGGCACGGTCGGTACCGGCCCCACGACCGTCCCCTACGACAAGCTGTCGTTCACGATCAACGAGAGCGCCGACACGGTAGGGCACGAGGAGGCCACCCTGGCCAAGCAGGCGCTGCCGTCCGGCGGAAAGGTCGCCGTCATCACCGGCGCGTCCGGCTTCCTGGAGAACACCACCTGGACCGCGGGCTTCAAGTCCGACCTGGCCTCGGCGGGCGGCTTCACCATCGTGGCCACCCAGCCAGGTGACTGGACCGCTGAAAAGGGTCAGGCCGCCTGCCAGGGCGTCCTGAGCGCCCACCCGGACACCGACCTCTTCTACGCGCTGTCCGACGACATGGCCGCCGGCTGTGCCAAGGCGGTGGCGGCGGTCCACTCGCACGCCAAGATTCTCGGCAACGGCGGAGCGAAGATCGGCATCGACGGCATCAAGAACGGCTCCATCTTCGGTGACGTCTGCTTCAAGCCGGTAGACGAGGGGGCCAAGGCCGTCGACACCCTCTATGCCCAGATCACCGGCAAGGCGGCGGCACCGAAGACGGTGCTCAGCTATGACATCCCGACTGTCACCAAGGCCAACGTCGACCAGTGCCTGGCGCAGTGGTAGGAGCGGCGAATACCTCGGTGCGGACGGGCGAATCATCCCCGTCCGCACCGGCGGCCGGTCTGGAGATCGACCAGGTCAGCAAGACCTATCCGGGCGGCACTCGCGCGCTCAAGGGCGTCTCGCTGCGGCTGCGGCCAGGGCAGGTACACGGCTTGGTCGGCGCGAACGGGGCCGGCAAGTCCACCCTCATCAAGATCATCGCCGGGGCGGAGCGGCCGACGTCGGGCGGGCTGCGCTGGCACGGCGAACCGGTCGACTGGCGCCGCCCCGCCGACGCGCAGGCGGCCGGTGTCGCCGTCGTCCACCAGCAGAGTCCGGTGTCGCCGGCACTGACTGTGCTGGAGAACGTCTACCTCGGCGCCGGCGCCGGCACCATCTGGAACCCCCGCACTCGGCAGATGGAATTCGCCGAACTGTGCGCCAGCATCGACTTCTCGATCGATCCCCACGCGGCGGTCGCCGGCCTGTCGATCGGTGACCGGCAGATGGTGTCGATCCTGCGGGCGCTGGCCCGGCGGCCGAAGCTGATCCTCTTGGACGAGCCGACCGCCTCGATCACCCCAGCGGAACGAGCGGGCGTGCTCGGCGCGGCTCGGCGGCTTGCGGGCACCGGCGTCGCGGTGGTCTTCGTATCGCACTTCCTCAATGAGGTCGCCGAGATCTCCGACGTGGTCAGCGTGCTTCGCGACGGCGCACTGGTCGACTCCTTCGGCGCGGACGAGCTCACCGAGGAGCGGATGGTCGCCGGCATCGTCGGCAACCGGCTGCGGGCGGTCGAGAGCACCCACGAGCCGGTCCCGCCCGGAGCGGCGGTACTCGAGGTGCGCGGCCTGCGCACTGCCGCGATGGCCGAACCGGTCGACCTGACCGTGCGGCGCGGTGAGATCGTCGGGCTGGCCGGGCTGCTCGGCTCCGGCCGCACCGAGCTGCTCAAGGCGATCTTCGGTGCCGATCGGCGCACCGGGGGTGAGGTGCTGATCGAGGGCAAGCCGCTGTCCGGTGGACCCGCCGCCGCGGTAAAGCGGGGCGTCGCGTTCGTCCCCGAGGACCGGCTCAGCCAGGGGCTGATCGGTGACTGGGAGATCTGGCGGAACGTCTCGATGGCTGATCTCGGCAGCCTGTCGCGGCGCTTGTTTCGGATCGACCTTGCGGCCGAACGTGCTCGGGCCGCGCAGGCGTGTGCCGAACTCGGTGTGGTCGCGCCGTCGATCGACACCCCGGTCCGCGATCTCTCCGGGGGCAACGCCCAGAAGGTCGTGTTCGCCAAATGGATCTACAAGACGCATGCGGTGCTGTTGCTGGACGAGCCGACGGCCGGCGTGGATGTCGGCGGCAAGGCAGATCTGATCATGCTCATCCGGGCGCTTGCGGCTCGGGGACTGGGGATTGTCGTGGTGCTCTCGGAATTCGAGGAGCTGCTCAGCGTGGCTGACCGCGTGGTGGTGTTGAACCGCGGCGCGGTCACCGGCGGCTACGCGAGCGACGAGGTGTCGGTGGCCGAGTTGACGGCCGCGGCCGGGGGGCTGTCATGAGTGCGCTGGCGCGGATCCGTCCGGCGCTGGGTGGTCTGCGACCGCAGCGGGCGGGAGTGGTCTACGCGCTGGCGCTACTTGTGCTGGTGCTGGTCATCGCCACCGCGACCAAGCACCTGCCGGCGTACCTGTCGACGGTGAACGTGTCGAACATCCTCAGCCAGTCAGCGCCGGACGCCATCCTCGCCGTGTTCATGACCGTGGTCCTGATCTCGGGCAACTTCGACCTGTCGATCGCCTCGGTGGCGGCCCTTGCCGCGGCCCTGGCGCTGAAGACGATCGACAGCATCGGGACCGCTCCGGCGATCATCCTCGCCCTCGTTGTAGGGGTCGCGGTCGGCGCTGTCAACGCGGTACTGGTCCAGAAAATCGGCGTGAACGCCTTCATCGTCACCCTCGGCAGCATGACCGCGGTGCGCGGGATCGTGCTGATCGCCCTCAACGGCCAGAGCGTGACAGCCAATTCCCGAGCCCTGGTAGCGCTGGACAGCACCGCCTTCAAGGTGCCGCCGATAGTGGCGGCGCTGGCCGGCGTGCTCATCCTGCTGCTCGCCGGGATCCGGCTGCGCCGGCTCAACGAGGACAACGCTCCGCCGTTGGACGGATACTTCCTCGCGTTGATCACCTGCGCCGTGCTGCTGGTCGTGATCCCGGTGATCGCCCCCGCCCTGCTGACGCAGCCGCTTCCGGTCTGGTTGATGATCTGGGTGACGGTCGGCGTCGCGGCGGCGTTGCGGTTCCTGGTGCCGGGCCGCAACCTCTACGCGGTGGGCAGCAATGCGGAGGCGGCGCGGCTTTCGGGCATCAATGTCGATCTCTACAAGATGGCGCCGTTCGTGTTGACCGGGCTGGCCTCGGCGGCGGTGGGGCTGCTGTACGCCGGGCGGTTCAACTCGGTCGACCCCAACGGCCTCACCGGAACCGAGCTCACGGTGATCGCTGCGGCCATCCTGGGCGGCACGTCGCTGTTCGGCGGTGCCGGTTACGTGGCCAAGTCGGTCCTCGGTACCGTCGTCCTGTTCACGTTGTCGAACGGATTCAACGTGCTGAACCTCGGCTCCAACTACCAGTACGTGGTGCAGGGTGCCGTCCTCATCGCTGCGTCCGCGGTCTACACGATCGCTGCCAAGGCTCCGGCCAGACGCACGGGGGCGGCTCGGTCCGACGTCGGCGGTGCGGCTCCCTCCGACATGACCGCGGCCGACCGGGCCGAGACCCTCCATCCGGCGGTGAGCGGATCATGACCAGCGTCATAGTCGAGCGCGACGCGTGGATCCCGATGCGGGACGGGGTCGGCATGCAGGCCGACATCTGGCGCCCGGCAGACGACGGCAGGTACCCGGTGCTGCTGCAGCGCACCCCGTACAACCGTGCTGATTCCTTCGCGGTGATCGTCAACGCCGGGATCGAGCCGCTGCGGGCGGTGGCCGAGGGTTTCGTGGTCGCTATCTCCGACACCCGCGGGCGCTTCGGCTCGGCAGGCCGGTTCGACCCGTTCCGCACCGAAGCCGACGACGGCTACGACACGGTGCAGTGGCTGGCCGAACAGACTTACAGCAACGGCCGGATCGGTATGTACGGAGCGTCCTACTACGCGGCGACCCAACTGCTGGCCGCCACCGCCCGGCCGCCGGCGCTCAAGGCATTGGCGCCGCAGGTCACCGCCTCGGACCTTCACGACGACTGGATCTACCAAGGGGGCGCGCTGCAGCTCGGGTTCACGCTGTACTGGGCCCTCGGGCTGGCCGCCGGAGAGCTCGTGCGGCGGCAGAATGCCGGTGCGGCGCTGGACGCGGAGGCCAAGGAACTGCAGCAGCTGCTGGCCGATCCGCAGCAGGCATTCCGGTCGCGGCCGCTGGCCGAGATCGGCGCGTTGAGGACGCTGCTGCCCGCCTGGCAGGACTGGCTGGAGCACCCCGGCCGCGACGCGTTCTGGCGGGCGTTGAGCGTCGCCGATCACCACCCGGCCCTCGACCTGCCCGCGCTGCACGTGGGCGGCTGGTTCGACGTGTTCCTGCGCGGCACGCTGGCGAACTTCGCGGGCATGTCGGCAGCCGGCGCACAACAGCGGTTGATCATCGGCCCATGGGCACACGCGGTGTACTACGACGCCTTGGGCGAGGTCGACTACGGCGGCTCGGCGGCGGTGGCTGCCCTCGACCTGACCCGGATCCAGCTCGACTGGTTCGCCACGCATCTTGCCGAGACGCCGGCCCCGCAGCCGGCACCGACGGTCTCGATATTCGTGATGGGCGAGAACGCTTGGCGCACCGAGGAGGCCTTTCCGCCCGCGCGGGCTCGCACCGAGCGCTGGTACCTGCGCCCGGGCCCGGACGGCGTCGGCCGCCTGGAATCGGAAACACCCGCCGCGGACGAGGGATTCTCCGGCTTCGTCTATGACCCGGCCGATCCGGTGCCGACGGTCGGCGGGGCGACGTTGTTGCCCGGCTTCTACGTCGGCTTCAACGCCGGTCAGCGGGACCAGCGAGCGGTCGAGCGGCGATCGGACGTGCTCAGCTTCACCGGCGCTGTGCTGAACGAGCCGCTGGAACTGTGCGGTCCGGTCAGCATGGTGTTG
>JAVHVL010000450.1:0-8402 GCA_032160565.1 Pseudonocardiales bacterium
CCCGGCCAACTGCTCCTCCACCAGCTCGCGGATCGTGGCCACGAACGCCGGATGGGTGCCCGCCGTGGCGGTCCGGACGTACGACATACCCAGTTCGGCGGCCGTTGCCTGGGCCTCCTCGTCCAGGTCCCAGCGCACCTCGAGGTGGTCGGAGACGAACCCGATCGGGCACACCGCGACCGCGCGGACGCCCGACCCGGCGAGTGCGCGGAGGTGGTCGTTGATGTCCGGCTCCAGCCACGGCACCTGGGGCGGGCCCGATCGCGACTGCCACACCAGGTCGAAGGAGGCGTCCGGGCCACGCACCCCCTCCGCGACGAGCCGGGACGCCTCAAGCTGTTGCGCGGCGTAGAGGCCGTCCGCGGACGGGCCGGAGGTGGCGTTCATCGTCTGGGGGATGGAGTGCGCCGTGAAGACCAGCCGCGCGGTGCCCCGTTCACCGGCCGGCAGCGAGTCAAGAGCCGCGCGCACGTTCTCGACGTTCGCGGCGATGACGCCCGGGTGGTCGAAGAAGTGCCGCAGCTTCACCAGCTCCGGGGCACCGTCACCGGCCATGGTGCGCGCCTGCGCCATGTCCTCGCGGTACTGGCGGCAGGACGAGTACGACGCGGTGGCGCTGGTGGCGAAGACGAGGGCGCGGCGGACACCGTCGTCGCGCATCTGCCGGACCGCATCGGCGACGTAGGGCTTCCAGTTGCGGTTGCCCCAGTAAAGGGGCAGCTCGATGCCGTGCGCGGCGAACTCCGTGCGCAGCGCAGCCAGCAGCCCGCGGTTCTGCCCGTTGATCGGCGAGACACCGTGGAAGTGCTGGTAATGCTTCGCCACCTCCTCCAGTCGCTCGTCCGGGATGCCCCTGCCGTGCGTGACGTTGCGCAGGAACGGCATGACGTCGTCGGGCCCCTCAGGCCCGCCGAAGGACAGCAGCAGCAGCGCGTCGTAGTCGGCCAACCTCAGACCCCCATGGCGTGGAAGCCACCGTCGACGTGGATGAGCTCCCCCGTCGTCGCGGGGAACCAGTCCGACAGCAGCGCCAGCGTGCTGCGCGCCACTGCCCCGGCGTCGTTGTTGTCCCAGCCGAGCGGCGCGCGGGAATCCCAGGCGTCCTCGAACTGGTGGAAGCCGGGGATGCTCTTGGCCGCCATGGTGCGGATGGGCCCGGCGGCAACGAGATTCACCCGAATGCGGCGCGGCCCCAGCTCACGGGCGAGGTAGCGGGCCGTTGATTCCAGGCCGGCCTTCGCCACCCCCATCCAGTCGTAGGCCGGCCAGGCGACGCGCGCGTCGAAGTCGAGGCCGACGATCGAGCCGCCCGTTTCCCCGAAGAGCGGGAGCGCGGCGACGGCGAGCGATTTGAGCGAGAACGCCGACACCTGCACCGCGGTGGCGACGTCCTCCCACGGCGCGTCGAGGAAGCCACCGCCGAGGCAGGACGCGGGCGCGAAGCCGATCGCGTGCAGCACTCCGTCGACCCCGTCGACGTGTTCCCGCACCCGGTCGGCCAGCGAGTCGAGGTGGTCCTGGTCCGAGACGTCGAGCTCGACGACGGGCGCGGGCTGCGGCAGCCGCGCCGCCACTCGCTGCACCAGGGACATCCGGCCGAAGCCGGTCAGCACCACCTGCGCGCCCTCCTGCTGCGCCATCCGCGCTACTGAGAACGCGATCGAGGCATCGGTGATGACCCCGGTGATGAGCAGCCGCTTGCCGTCGAGCAGTCCCATGTCGCTCCTCAGATTCCCATGCCCAAGCCGCCGTCGACCGGCAGCACGACGCCCGACACGTACGCCCCGGCCTCGGAAGCGAGGAATACCGCGGCGCCGGCGACCTCCTCCGCCGTGCCGTACCGCTTGACCGGGACGTTGGCGAGGATCTCCGCCTTCCGGGCCTCGGTCAGCTCCGCGGTCATGTCCGTGTCGATGAAGCCGGGGGCGATCACGTTGGCGGTGATCGACCGGCTGCCCAACTCGCGGGCGATGGAGCGGGCCAGCCCGATCAGGCCGGCCTTGCTGGCGGCGTAGTTCGCCTGGCCCGGCGCGCCGACCAGCGCGACCACCGACGACACGAAGATCATCCGCCCACGCCGCTGCTTGAGCATCCCGCCCGCGGCGCGCTTGGCCACTCGGTAGGCGCCGGTGAGGTTGGCGTCCACCACCCGCTGGAAGGAGTCCTCGCTCATCCGCAGCAACAGCGTGTCGTCGGTGATGCCGGCGTTGGCGATCAGTACCTCCACGACGCCGTGCTCAGCCTCGACCGCCGTGAACGCGGCGTCGACCTCGGCCTCGGAGGTGACGTCGCACTGCACCCCGAACAGCCCGTCGGGCGCGCCGCTGCCGCGGTGGGTGACCGCCACCCGGTCGCCGTTCGCAGCGAAGGCCCGGGCGATGGCCAGCCCGATACCGCGATTGCCCCCTGTGACCAGCACCGATCGACTCACTCCTCGACGCTAGCGGATCGTCCCTGCCGTCCGGTCAGGTGCGACTTACCGGCGGGTACGGTCGCCGCATGCGCGCCATCGAGATCACCCAGTTCGGCGGACCGGAGACGCTCGCCGTCAGCGACGTTCCGGACCCCGTCCCGGCCGAAGGCGAGGAGGTCTTCGATGTCCTCGCCGCCGGCATCAACTACGCCGACACGCACCAGACCGAGGACTCCTACCTCGCCAAGCAGAAGCTGCCGCTGATCCCCGGCGGCGAGGTCGTGGTGCGTGGCCGGGACGGGCGGCGGCTGCTGGGGCTGCTCGCCGGCGGCGGCTACGCGGAGAAGGTGGCCGCCGACCCGAGACGGCTGTTCCCCATCCCGGACGAGGTGTCCGACGCCGACGCCCTGACCACCCTCGTCCAGGGGGCGACGGCGTGGCACCTGCTGCGCACCAGCGTGCACCTGGCCGAGGGCGAGACCGTCGTCGTGCACGCCGGTGCCGGCGGCGTCGGGACGATCGCCATCCAGCTCGCCCGCCGCTGGGGCGCGAAGCGGATCATCGCCACCGCATCCGGCGTCGAGAAGCGGCAGCTCACGCTCGACCTCGGCGCCGACGTCGCGATCGACTCGAGGGTGGCGGACCTCACCGCCGCGCTGCGCGAGGCGAACGCGGGCAAGGGCGTCGACGTCGTGCTGGAGATGACCGGCGGCCCGGTGTTCGACCAGAGCCTCGCCGCGCTGGCGCCGCTGGGGCGGCTGGCCGTCTTCGGGATGGCGTCGCGGACCCCGCCGACGCCCGTCGCGCCGGCCGTCCTGATGGCCCGCAGCACCGCGGTGATCGGCTTCTGGCTCGTGCACATCGTGCAGCGCCCAGCCCTGTTCGCCGCAGCCGTCAACGACCTGCTCGGCATGATCGCGGACGGCTCGCTGCGCCCGGTGATCGGCCGCACCTACCCGCTGGAGCAGGCCGCCGACGCGCATCGCGCGCTGCTGGATCGCAGTTCGGTCGGCAAGCTCGTCCTGACGCCGGGCTCCGGCGCCTGAACCCGCAAGCTGGCAAGCCTGCTAGGCGAGCCGGCCGCCCCAGAGCATCGAGGTGCCGGCCGCGCCGAGCGCGAACAGCAGGCCGATGGCCAGGAACCGCCAGCTGATGTCGCGGTGCTGAGTGGTGTAGCCGATCTGCGAGCCGATGTTGGCGTACACCGATTCGAGCTCCTGCACCGACACTGCCGTGTGGAACGACCCGCCGGTGTCGCGGGCCAGCTGGTTGAGCGTCGCCTTGTCGGCAGGCACCGGGATCGTCTCGCCGTCGTAGGTGACCGTGCCGTTGTCCGTGCCGAACGCGATGGTCGACACTTGGACGTGCGCCTTGCGGGCGGCCGCCGCGGCGTCGACCACCTTGCGCCCCTTGTTGCTCGCGCCGTCGCTCATGAGCACCACGCGCTCCGGCGGAGGGGTGTCGCCCTTGGCGGTCGTGGCGCGGCTGAAGTTGGTCATCGCGTCGAGCGAGGCATACACCGCCTCACCGATGGCCGTCGACTCCTGCAGCTGCAGGTTGTCGATCGCCTTCTTCGTCGCGGCACGGTCGAGGGTGGGCGGAACCAGCACGTTGGCGTTGCCGCCGAAGGCCACCAGCCCGAGGTTGATGCGCGACGGGATCAGGTCGACGAACTTCTTGGCCGCCATCTTCGCCGCCTCGATGCGCGACGGCAGCACGTCGGTGGCCTCCATCGACAGCGACACGTCGATGGCCATCATCACCGTCGCCCGGTCGCGCGGCACGCGCACCGAGGCCGCGGGACGGGCGACACCCACGGCGAGCACGGTCAGCGCGATCAGCAGCAGCGCGAACGTCAGGTGCCGGCGCCAGCCGGGCCGCCGCGGCGCGACGCTGCCGAGCAGTTCGACGTTGCTGAAGCGGGCGACGTACTTCTGCCGCCGCAGCTGAAGCACGACGTAGCCGGCGGCGACCACCGCGACCGGAATCAGCAGCAAGAGCCAGGCCGGGGACAGGAACGACATCAGCGCACCCCCGCACCCACCGCGCCGACGACGAACCGGCGGCGGGCGATCACGAACTTGACCACATCGGTGAGCCAATCACGATCGGTGCGCAGCTGCAGGTGGGCGGCTCCGGCGTGCCGCAGCGAAGTGGCGATCGCGGCGCGCTGCGCCGAGGCGGCCGCAGCGTACTTCTTGCGGAGCGACGTGTCCGACGTCTGCACCTCCAGCTGACGGCCGGTCTCCGGGTCGGCGAACGTGACCAGCCCGGCGGAGGGCAGCTCGAGCTCGCGCGGGTCGAGCACCTCGATGCCGAGGAGTTGGTGTCGATCGGAGAGCGCGCGCAGCGGCCGCTCCCACCTGGCCGCGGCGCCGGTGGCGTCAGTGGCGTCAGTGGCGCCGCCCTCCAGGAAGTCGGAGACGACGGCCACCAGCCCGCGCCGCAGCTGCGGTCGGCGCAGCGACTCCAGCATTTCCGCCAGGTCGGCGCCACCCGCGCTCTCGGCCCGGGGTGTGGCCGCGATGCGCCGCATCAGGTAGCGGGCGTGCGCCGTCCCGGACAGCGCCGGGACCCGGAACCTGTGCTCTCCGTTGCTGACCAGCGCGCCGACGCGGTTGCCACCGCGCACGGTGAGGTGCACGACCGTGGTGATCGCCGCGAGCACCAGCTCACGCTTCTCCGACAGCGCAGTCCCGAAGTCGACGCTCGGTGACAGGTCGACGACCAGCCAGGTCTCGAGCTCACGGTCGGCGATCGTCTGCCGGACGTGCGGCGAGGTGGTCCGAGCGGTCACCGGCCAGTCCATGCGTCGCACGTCGTCGCCGGCCACGTACGGCCGTGACTCTCCCGCCTCCGAGCCGGGGCCGGGCACCAGCCCCAGGTAGTTGCCCTGCAACAGCCCGTCCAGCTTGTTCCGAACGGTGAGCTCCAGCCGCCGCAGCAGCGGCTCGGCCGAGGCGAGGTCCAGCGCCGGAGGTTCGCTCGTCGAGGCCCCCGCGAGAGCGTGGAGCGCTCGTTGCCGAGCGGTTTCGCGGGGTGCTCTCATGCGGACCGTTCGCCCCAGGGGGGCTGCTGCTGGGTGGGCGCGGACTGCCCGTAGACGAGCGGCTGCTGGTGCGGGCCCGAGAGGGGCGCCTCGCCCGGCCCACCGGAGCGCTGCCGCGGCGCCACCTGCGGCAACGGCACGGTCTGCAGGATGCGGCGCACCGCATGCGGGGCCGGCACGCCGTCGGCGATGGCGTCGTAGCTGAGCACCATGCGGTGTGCGAGCACGTCGACGGCGATGTCGAGCACGTCCTGCGGCAGAACGTAGTCGCGGCCCCGAAGCAGCGCCAGCGCCCGTCCGGCGGCGATCAGCCCCAGGCTGGCGCGCGGGCTGGCGCCGTAGGAGATCCACTGCGCCACATCGGGCATGCCGAACTGGCCGGGGTTGCGGGTGGCCACCACGACCCGCACGACGTAGTCGACGATCGCGTGATGCACGAACACGTGCCCGGCCGTCGCCTGGAGGCGCTGCAGCTCGTCGGTGCTGATCACCGGGTTGGCCACGGGCGGCTCGACGCCCATCCGGTAGACGATCTCGCGCTCCTCCGCCGCCGTCGGGTAGTCCACGGCGATCTTCATGAGGAAGCGGTCGCGCTGCGCCTCGGGCAGCGGGTACACACCTTCGGACTCGATCGGGTTCTGCGTGGCGAGGACGAGGAACGGACGCGGCACGTCGTAACCCACGCCGCCGATCGTCACGTGCTTCTCCGCCATCACCTCGAGCAGCGCCGACTGCACCTTGGCCGGCGCCCGGTTGATCTCGTCGGCGAGCACGAAGTTCGCCATGATCGGCCCGAGCTCGGTGTCGAAGCGCTCGGCCCCCGGGCGGTAGATGCGCGTGCCGACGATGTCGGACGGCACCAGGTCGGGCGTGAACTGCAGTCGCGAGAAGGAGCCGGTGACGGTACGGGCGAGAGTCTCCACCGCGAGTGTCTTCGCCACGCCGGGTACGCCCTCGAGCAGGCAGTGCCCCTGGGCCAGCAGGCTCACCATCATCCGTTCGACGAGGCGCTCCTGCCCGACGATCACGCGCTTGACCTCGAACATCACGCGCTCGAGGGCGGTGGCGTCGGCGGCCGGAGTATGTGGTGCAGTCACCTGGGGCTTCTCCTCGGCAGCGAGAGTATGCAGCTTCACGGTACGGGACGTGGCTGTACGGTGCCTGGGTGTCGACAGCGCCCCGGATTCCGGAAACGGACGCGCCCCGCTGCTCGGCCAAGGGCTGCCGAACCGCGGCGACGGTCGATCTGCAATGGCGCAACCCGAAGCTGCACGACGCCGCCCGGGTGAAGCACTGGCTGGCCTGCGACGAGCACGCCGACAGCCTCGCCGACTTCCTTGCGGTGCGCCGCTTCCTATTGGCGCGGACGCCGTTCTAGCTGCCGAGTGGGCGGTCTACCCGCCGATGGCCGACATGGTCCGCTCGGGCTGGACGAAGCCGGCCGAGCCGATGCCGTGCCCGGCCTGCTTGCCCAGCACGGCCGTCCTGATGATCGCGCCGAGCTCCTCGTCGGAGGCGCCGCCCCGCAGCGGCCCGCGCAGGTCGGTCTCCTCGCGTGCGAACAGGCAGGTGCGCAGCTGACCGTCGGCGGTCAGTCGCAGCCGGTCGCAGTCGCGGCAGAACGGCCGGGTGACGGATGCGATCACCCCGACCCGCCCCGGCGCGGTGCCCCACCGGTCACGCCCCGGACCGTCGAGCACCTCGAAATCCTCCGCCGGCGCATGGCCGCGGTGCCCGCGCGGGGCGAGCTCGTACGTCTGCTGCAGCAGCTCGAGGATCTCGTCCGCCGTGACCATCTCACCGCGCGACCAGGTGTGGTCGGCGTCCAGCGGCATGTGCTCGATGAACCGCAGGTGGTATCCCTCGCACAGCGCCCAGTTCAGCAGTTCCGGGGCCTCATCGACGTTGCTGTCGCGCACGAGCACAGCGTTGATCTTCACCGGGCTGAGTCCGGCAGCCGCCGCGGCCGCGACGCCGGCAAGCACGTCGTCGAGGCGATCCCGCCGGGTCAGCTGGGCAAACCGGGCCCGGTCGAGGGTGTCCACCGAGACGTTGATCCGGTCGAGGCCGGCGGCGACCAGCTCACCGGCGCGGCGGTCCAGACTGATGCCGTTCGTGGTGAGCGACAGCTCCGGCCGCGGTTCGAGCGCCGCGAGGCGGGCCACCACCGACACCAGCGTCGGGTGCACGAGCGGCTCGCCGCCGGTCAGGCGGATGCTCGCCACTCCGAGCCCGATGAACACCCGGGCCAAGTGCACGATCTCGTCGTCGTCCAGCCGCTCGCTCTTGCCCATCCAGACCAACCCCTCCGCCGGCATGCAGTACGTGCAGCGCAGCGAGCAGCGGTCGGTGAGCGAGATCCGCAGGTCGGTGGCGAGCCGGCCGAAGGCGTCGACGAGGACGGGTTGGACGGAGCGGGGCTCGGACACCCCTTCACGCTACCCGTGCTCAGGTCAGCGGGCGGGTCGCGCCGAACAGCCCCCAGGAGACGGCGTACAGCGGGGTGATCTTGACGACGTCCCCGCTCTCCGGTGCCTGGATGACGTTGCCGCCGCCGATGTACATGGCGACGTGATGGATGCCGCTGACCATCCCGTTCGAGCTCCAGAACACCAGGTCACCCGGCTTCAGGCTGGCCATGTTCGGGTGCACCGAACCCTGCTGGTACTGGGTGGCCGCGTAGTGCGCGAACGGGTACTGCGCCCAGGCGTACATGACCAGCCCGGAGCAGTCGAAGCCCACGACGTTGCAGTCGTTGAACGCACCGTCGCCCGCACACACGCCGTATGTGGGGCCACTCGCGTTGCCACCTGCCCAGGAGTAAGGCGTGCCCAACCAGCGCTCCGCGCGAGCGACCGCGGTGCGCCCCGCCGCTGCCGTCCAGTGCCCGACCGGGCCGGGAGCTACGTAGCTGCCACCGCCACCGCCACCGCCCCCGCC
>JAVHVL010000253.1:0-12745 GCA_032160565.1 Pseudonocardiales bacterium
CGCGACGCCGTGGTTGCGGCCGCCGTGATCGACTGCCGCGATGCCGCCCGCACCTTCGGCAGCGGACCGACCGCGGTCGTGGCTGTGCACGGCGTCACCTGCCAAGTGCTCACGGACACCCAGGTGGCGCTGACCGGACCGTCGGGATCGGGTAAGTCGACGCTGCTGCACCTGATGGCCGGGCTGGAGCACCCGACGTCGGGATCGGTGTCCTGGCCGGCGCTGGGTGGCCATCCGCTCGGCCGACCGGGCCGTGTCGGATTCGTCTTCCAGGGCCCGAGCCTGCTGCCCGCGTTGGACGTCGCCGAGAACGTGGCGCTTCCGCTGCTGCTGGGCGACACCGCCGAGGACGAGGCCGCGGATCGCGCGCACGTGGCGCTGGAACGGCTCGCGATCGGTGACCTGGCCCGCATGCTGCCGGAGCAATTGTCAGGCGGGCAGGCGCAACGAGTCGCCGTCGCCCGCGCGCTGGCCGCCCGCCCGAGCCTGATCCTCGCCGACGAGCCGACCGGCCAGCTCGACCATCACGCCGCGGCGCTCGTCATCGACGTCCTGCTGCAGGCCAGCGCCGAGCTGGGGGCCGCTCTCGTGGTGTCGACTCACGACCGGCTGATCGCCGAGCGCCTGCCGACGCAATGGACGATGCGCGACGGCGCGCTGATCGACGGGCGCACGCGGGGGGCAGCATGATCCGCATCTGGCTCGGCGGGTTGCTCCGCCGGCGCCCAGCGCGCCTCGGCGCGGCCGCTACCGGCGTGGCCATCGCCGTCGCCCTGCTCGCCTCGTTGGGGTCGTTCCTCGCGCACTCCAAAGCGACGATGACCGACCGGGCGGTGCGCGGCGTCGCCGTCGACTGGCAGGTCCAGGTGCAGAACGGCACCGATCCGGCCGCCGTGGACCAGCTCGTGCGCTCCAGCGCCGGCGTACAGGGCAGCGCGCGGGTCGGCTTCGCCCAGACCAACGGCCTGAGCGCCACGACCGGCGGGAGCACGCAGTCCACCGGCCCCGGCCTCGTACTCGGCGTGCCGGGCGACTATCAGCGGCTGTTCCCCGCCGAAGTCCGGCTGCTGGCCGGCGCCGCCACAGGCGTGCTGCTCGCGCAACAGACCGCGGCGAACCTGCACGCGGCACCCGGCGACGTGATCAGCATCGGCCGCACCGGGTTGCCCCCATTCCGCGTCATTGTCGCGGGCGTGGTCGACCTGCCGCAGGCTGACTCGCTGTTCCAGAAGGTCGGCGCACCGATCGGCGCGCAACGCACCGCGCCGCCGGACAACGTTCTCGTGCTCCCCCAGGCGCAATGGCATGCGGCCTTCGACCCGCTGGCCAAGGCACGCACGGATCTGGTGAGCACCCAGATTCACGTGCTGCGCGAGCACCGACTGCCCCGGGATCCCGCGCGGGCGTTCACCGCCGTCACCGCGGCCGCGCACAACCTCGAGGCCCGCAGCTCCGGCGGGGCCGTCGTCGGCAACAACCTCGGCGCCGCACTGGACGCAGCGCGCCAGGACGCTGCCTACGCCCAAGTCCTGTTCCTGTTCCTCGGGCTGCCCGGCGCGATCCTGGCCGGCCTGCTCACCGCGATCGTCGCCGGCGCCGGAGCCACGCGCCGCCGCGCCGAGCAGGCGCTGTTGCGTGCGCGTGGCGCGTCGGCGACACAGCTCCTCCGCCTCGCTGCCGTCGAGGCACTGGTCATCGGCTGCGCGGGAGCGATCCTCGGCCTGGCCGCTGCGGCGCTGGTCGGGCGTCTGGCGTTCAGCAGCACGAGGTTTGCGACCAGCACCGCGAGCGCCATCGCCTGGGCCGGGGCCGCTGCGGCGGTCGGGCTGGCTATCGCGGCCGCGGCCGTGCTCATCCCGGCCCGGCGTGACCTTCGCCAGAACACCGTGGCATCGGGCCGTGCCACCGTCGGCATCCCGCACTACCCGGCGTGGGCGCGGTACGGGCTCGACGCAGCCCTGCTGATCACCGCCGGGCTGGTGTTCTCGGCGACCAGCCGTAACGGGTACCAGCTCGTGTTCGCCCCCGAAGGCGTGCCGACGATCTCGGTGTCCTACTGGGCGTTCGCGGGCCCGGCCCTGCTGTGGATCGGAGCGGGGCTACTGGCCTGGCGGCTCGCCGATCTGCTGCTCGGGCGCGGCCGGACGATCATCGCGTGGGTACTGCACCCGTTCACCCGCCGGCTGTCCGGCAGTGTCGCCAGCGGCATGTCCCGGCAGCGTCGCCCGCTCGTGCGCGCGATCGTGCTGCTGGCGCTGGCGATCTCGTTCGCCGCGTCCACCGCGACTTTCAACGCGACCTACCGGCAGCAGGCCGAGGCCGACGCGCAACTGACCAACGGCGCCGACGTCACTGTGACCCCGGCACCGAGCAGCACCATGCGGCCGGCCGCCGCGCAGCAGCTGACCGGGGTGCCCGGGGTCAGGGCCGTAGAGCCGATCCAGCATCGCTTCGCCTATATAGGCACCGACCTGCAAGATCTCTACGGCGTCCACCCCGACACCATCACCCGGGCGACGGCGCTGCAGGACGCCTACTTCCATGGTGGCAGCGCCGCCGCGCTGATGCGCACGATCGCCACCAGGCCAGACGCCATCCTGGTTTCGGCCGAGACCGTCAAGGACTACCAGCTGAGCGTCGGCGACCCGCTCAAGCTGCGGCTGCTCGACGCCCGCACCCACCAGCCGCGGACGGTCAGCTTCCACTACGTCGGTGTCGTGAGCGAATTCCCCACCGCGCCGAAGGACAGCTTCTTCGTCGCCAACGCCGGGTACGTCGCGCAGCAGACCGGCAGCGACGCGGTCGGTGCCTTCCTCGTCGACACGGGGGGACGCAGCAGCGCCGCCATCGCCCAACACATCCAATCCGCGCTCGGATCCGCGGCCACCGTCACCAGCATCAGCACGGTCCGCAAGAGCGTCGGATCCAGCCTCACGTCCGTCGATCTGGCCGGCCTGACCCGCGTCGAGCTGTCCTTCGCCCTCGTGCTCGCCGCCGCGGCCGGCGGCCTGGTGTTCGCCCTCGGCCTCAGCGAGCGCCGGCGGACGTTCGCGATCACCCGAGCGCTCGGCGCCAGACGACGCCAGCTGCGCGGCATGATCCTCAGCGAAGCCGCGGTGCTCACCGTCTGCGGCCTGGCGGCCGGCGCGGTGATCGGGTGGGGGCTGTCGCGGATGCTGGTCAAGGTGCTCACCGGGGTGTTCGACCCGCCGCCGTCGGTGATCGCGGTGCCGTGGCTCTACCTCGGCGCCGTCGGCGTCATCACCGTCGTGGCTCTGGCCGGGGTGAGCGCCGCCGCGACTCGCGCGGCCAGCGGCCCCGCGATCGGCGTGCTCCGTGAACTGTGACGGTCACCGGTCTTCCCCCGTTGAGTGGCGGGCGTCTATCACTGGGCGTCGACCCGGTAGCCGACGCCGCGCAGCGTCACGATCTTCGGCGCACGCTCCCCCAACGCCTGCGCAGCGGTACCCAGCTTGCGGCGCAGCGCGGACAGGTGGACATCGAGGGTCTTAGTCGAGCCGAACCAGTTCTCGTCCCACACGTCCGTCATCAGCACCTCGCGGCTGACGGCCGTTCCGGGGTCAGCCACGAGCCGGGCGAGCAGATCGAACTCCTTGGCCCGCAACGTGATCTCGTGGCCGCCGAGGTGCACCCGGCGTGCCGCCGTGTCCACACGCAGCGAACCGAGCTTCCGCATGCTCGACGGCGCGGCGGCGCCCGATCCACGTCGCAGATGGGCCCGGATCCGGGCAAGCAGTTCGGCCAGCCGAAACGGCTTGGTCAGGTAGTCGTCGGCGCCGGCCTCGAGACCGACGACGACGTCGATCTCCTCGTCCCGCGCCGTCAAGATCACGATGACACAGTTCGGCTGCGCCGCCCGCAACTGCCGGCACACGTCGACGCCATCAAGATCGGGCAGGCCGAGATCCAGGAGCACCAGGTCGAAGACTTCGCCCTGCACGACGCGCAGCGCATCGGCTCCGTTCTGGACCCACGTGACATCATGCGGGTGGGCTTGCAGGCGGGCGTGCACAGCCCGTCCGATGGGGATGTCGTCCTCCACCATCAGCAAGCGAGCCATCACATGACCCTAAGCCCCGGCGGCACGAACAAGGCGGGAGTGCGGTGAGTGCGGACCGCTCAGCGGATTGCGGGCATCGCGGGCCTAGCGTGGCGAAGTGAGGCGACGGTGAGCATGTCGATTCAGGCCCGGCTGGCCGCGAAACGCGATGCCGTGCCGAGGGACCTGCTGGTGGTCGTGTCCGCATCGGTGGCGGCGCTCGCCTACCTCTGGTGGGCGCCGACGTCGCCGGATCTCGCCGCGCAAACGGCCCGGGCCGAGGTGGTGCGCCTCGCGGGCAACGTGACGTGGTGGACGGGCTGGTTCGGCGGCCTGTCCCTCCCGTCGTACAGCGTCCTCGCGCCGTGGTGGATGTCAGTGGTCGGCGTGCACGCCGCCGGCGCCCTGGCCGCCGTCGCCGGAGCGTGGGCCGGCGCGATCCTGACTCGCGGCACGGCGCGGCCCCGCGCCGGCACGGTGGCGTTCGCGCTGGCGGGCTTCGCGGATCTGCTCGTGGGGCGGGTGACGTTCGTCGTCGGCTTCGCGATCGCGGCATGGGCACTGGTCGCGCTTCGTGCGCAGCGACGGGCCCTGACGATCGTCGCCGCGGTGGCCACCTACCTGGTCAGCCCGCTCGCGGGGCTGTTCCTCGGCATCGTCCTGGTCGCGGTCGCCATCGCCGACCGCGGCATTCGCCGACGCGCGGCGATCGCGGCAGGTGTCCTGCTTGCCGCCGGCGCCACGACGGCGCTGTTCTTCCCGGGCACGGGGGTCATGCCCGTCCGGGTCTCGGACATGTTCCCGCCCGCGGTCGGCTGCGTGATCGTCGCGGCCCTGTGCCCGCAGCGGTTGGTGCGGACGGTCGCGGTCCTGACCCTGATCGCAATGCCCGTGTTCCTCGTCATGCCCGGCGCGGTCGGTGGCAACATCGCGCGGCTGTCGTGGGTCTGTGCCGCGCCCGTCGTGGTGGCCTGCGCCCGGGTACCTCGGCGGTGGCTGGCCGTCGCGGTGGCCGCGGTGGCGGCGTGGCCGATCAGCGACGTCGTCCAACAGGTCGGGTGGGTCAACAAGCCGTCCAACGACGCGAGCTACTACAGCCCCCTCGCCGACGCGCTCGCCCGGGAGCAGGCCACTGCGGGCGCCGCGGCCACCGGCGAGCGGCTGGAGGTGACCGACACGGTCGATCATGCTGCCTCGGTGCACCTGATCTCGACGACGGAGTTGGCCCGCGGCTGGGACCGGCAGGCCGACAACGCCGACAACCCGATCTTCTACCGGCAGGGCGCGTTGACGGCGGCGAGCTATCGCGACTGGCTGCACGGCCTGGCGGTGGGCTGGGTGGCGGTCCCGTCCACGCCGCTCGACTACGCCGCTCGCAAGGAGGCGGGGCTGATCCGGGCCGGCCTGCCATACCTGCGGCTGGCGTGGTCCAACTCGGACTGGAAGCTGTATCGGGTCCTGGACGCGGCACCGCTGGCAACCGGCGCCGCCGTCCGTGCCGTCACGCCCAGTGGCATCACGCTGAACAGCACTGCGGCAGCGAGCATCGCGCTACAGGTGCGCTGGTCGGCCTATCTCCGTGTCGTCGATGCCACTACCGGTGCGCCGGTGGCGGCCTGCATCAGCAACGCGCACGGCTGGACGCGCATCTACGTCCCGCGGGCCGGAACCTTCACGGTGGTCAGCCCGTTCGACCCGGCCGCCCGGTTCCGGCAGGCCGACCCCGCGTGCACGAAGGCCGCGGCACCCCGATGAGCGGGCCGCTGTTCACAGGTTGCGGAGAAGGTCGCGGCGCATAGTGGGGATCGACGACGGCCGGGCTGAGCGGAGGTGAATGCGGCGGTGTCCGTTGCAACCAACGCCCCACCGGCGCCCGGTGATACCGCTGCGCGCCCCGCCTCCCGCAACCCCGTTCGTCGCCCACGAATCTGGGTACTGGGCGGCACGCTGGCGCTTCTGCTCGTCGCGCTGTCGATCACGGGCGCGACCGTCGACACGGACAGCGGGCACGACCTGCTCGGGCTCACCCGTAAGGTGGCTGGCGACATCGCTGTGCTGCGCTGGCAGTACGCCGCCGTGGTGGTGGTCCTGGCCGCCCTGCACTACCTGGCCACCGCGCTCGCCGCCAAAGCCGCGGCCGGGGTGCCGCTTCGGCTCGGTGAGACGGTTCTCGTCCAGCTGTCGGCGGCGGCAGCGAACCGGATCACGCCGGCCGGCTTGGGTGGGTCGGCGCTGACCGCGCGCTTCTTCACACGGCGCGGCCTGGACGGACCGGCGGCGATCGGCGCGGTGAGCGCGCTAGCCGTGCTCGGCGCATTCGCTGACCTGATCGTCCTGTGCGGGCTGGTACTGGTCGGCACCTGGCTCGGCATCGGCGGCGGATCGTCCGAAGTGACCTTGCTGTACACGCACATGCGACACCTGCTCGGCCCGCTGCGTTCACCCTGGCTGTGGTCGGCTGTCCTCGCCGCCGTGGCCGGTGCCCTCGTCATCTGGCTGGTCCACACCCGTCGGAGGAGGGTCTCCGGCCTGGCGCGCTTCTGGGTGCCGATCCGGCGCCTTGCCCGCCGCCCCCGCGCCCTGGGAACGCTGATGACGGCCTCGGGCGCGACCACGCTGCTGCTGGGCATCGCGTTCGTGGCCAGCACCGCCATGGTGCCGGGCACGCACCCGTCCGTGACGTTCGCCGGGCTCCTTGTCGCGTTCATGATCGGCGCCGCGGCAGGATCCGCCGTGCCGGTACCGGCCGGCCTCGGCTCGACCGAGGCGGCGCTGGTGGCCGTCCTGATGAGCGCCCATGTGCCGGCCGGCCAGGCCGTCGAGGTCGTGATGATCTTCCGGCTCATCACGTTCTGGGCCCCGGCCGTGGTCGGCGTGTTCGCGAGCCGGCGCCTCTACCGGCTGGCGGCCTTATGAGTCGCCGGGGTCACTTCCAGCCGCTGTTGTAGATGTCGAGCCCGAAGCGGTTCAGCTCCGGAGTCTGCGCGTAACCCAGGTAGGGCAGCGCGAAGATCTCTTCGAGCGAGGCGAGCAGCGAGTAGTGGTTGTACGGGGTGGTGCTCCACGTGCCCCCGCTGGTCCAGCGCGAGATCACCAGGGCGCCGACTCGACCGCCGCCGAGGCCGACGATGCCGGGAAGCGGCGTGTTCGGCGCGGGCCCCTCGCCGCAGCACGCACTGGCGTCGCTCTGCGGCGAGTCCGCCTCGTCCGCGGTGATCACGAGCATGCCGTCGGTCTTGAAGGCCGGCGAGTTGAGGATCTTCGGCACCCACACCTTGAGCCACGCGTCGGCACTGGCCAATCCACCGGGGCGCCCGTCGACGCAGGGGGCGTCGTGCCCGTCGTCGCAGAGGTTCGGCGTGATGTAACTGAGGTTGGGCGTGGTAGTGGCCGAGGCGAGGTCCGTGCTCAGCGCGCTGAGGTCCACGACGTGCTGCGCGCAGGTGGGTGACGAGGTGATCGCGCTGAAGTACATGAACGGGTTGTGCCGCACCGCGTACTGGTCACCGACATGTGCCTGCTGGGTGGTGTCCTGCGTGTTGAGCTCCGGGTGGCGGCACGGCGTACCCATGTCCTCCATATAGCCGCGCCACGAGAACCCCGCGCCGGTCAGCTGGGTCGGCAGGCTCGGGACCGTCGCCGGGAAGACGCAGCCGGAGCCCACCGCCTGGTCGGGAGCGACGGTGCCGGCCTGGGCGAACTGCGAGTACACCTGGCAGTCGCCCTGCATCTGCGGGTTGGGGCCCTGCCCGGAGATCTGCGCGACGTAGTTCGGTTGGGAGTTGTGGGCGCTGCCGTAGTAGCTGTTGAGCAGGACACCCTTCGCCCGAAGCGTCTGCGAGAGGTAGGGGGCGGCGGAGGTCGGGCCCCACGTCGCGTCGTAGCCCTTGTTCTCGATGTTGATGACGAAGACGTGCTTGATCGCCGGGACGTAGGCCGGCCGGGCTGTGGTGGACGCCGTGCTCGTGCCGGCCACGGCGGTAGCGGCGATGACGGTCGACGCGACGGCCAGTACACCGCCGGTGATGCGGAGTCGGAGGCTTCTCGTGCGGGTCATGCGGGCAGGCTCCATCCGAGGGTGACGGCGAGTTCTTTGAGGTCGGACCATTCGCCGGCCTCCGCCCCCGCGGGGAGCGTGTCGCCGGGGCAGGCCGCCGCGACGACCTGCGGAACGGTGAACTTGGGCGCGGTCAGCCGCGGTGCGGAGCCGAAGTCGAGCGCCCGCACGATGTTCGCGGCGGCGGCGTCGCGCGGCGTCAGCGCCGGCAGGTTCCATCGCCATTCGATGGCTCGCAGGATCGACGTGTGGTCGTACACCGTGTGGTCGACGGCGCCGCGCCGCGCGCGGGGCGAGATGACCAGGGCCGGCACGCGGAATCCGCGCAGCGCCGTCTGCGCGGAGACGTCGGGCGCCGTGGTCGGGGCCACGTGGTCGTAGAAGCCGCCCCACTCGTCGAAGTTGATGACCAGCAGCGTCGTGGCCCAGTTCGGGCTGGACGTGACCGCCTCGTACACCTGGTTCAGGAATGCCTCGCCGGCACGGATGTCGGCGTGCGGGTGGTCGTCGCTGGACGTGCCCGATCCCTCGTCCATGAAGCGGGGGTCGATGAAGGACACCTGGGGTAGCCGGCCCGCTGCCGCGTCCACGAGGAACTCGCTCAACGGCCGGGAGATGCCGGCGTACTTCGTGCCCCACAGCGCGGTGAACGGGATGTCGGAGAAGTAGTACTTGCCGGCCAGCCCGGCGGCGGCCAGCGAATCCCAGATCGTCGGCAGGGTGGACGTGGTCGTCGAATTGTGCAGCCGGTCGGTCTGCGCCGCGTGCTGGTAGAAGCGGTTGGGGTACGTCTCGGCCATCGTCGCGGAGAAGTACCGGTCACAGGCGGTGAACGCAGCCGCCGCCTGGCCGAGGAAGGCCAGGTCAGGCTGGGTGTAGTAGCTGATGGCGAGCGAGTCGTTGGAGCCGGCCTTGAGCCAGCCGTCGCACTTGCCATTGTTGAGCTCGATGCGCCCGCCCTCGTAGGAGTGGTCGGGGTCGGCGAAGCCGCAGCTGGCGTACTGGGTCTGGTGGAACGTCGAGTGCGGTATGCCGTACCGGTCGACGAAGGTCAACCCGGCCTGCTTGCCATCGGCGCCGGGCAACCAACCGAGGAAGTGATCGAAGGAGCGGTTCTCCATCATCACGACCACGATGTGGTCGATACCCGACGCGTCCGGCGGCGGCAGTACGGTCGCCGCGCCGGCCGGACCCGTGCTGTCCGGCCAGCCGGACAACCCGGCGATCGCTGTGCCACCCGCGGCGGCGAGCGCGGCCGAGGACAGGAACTGTCTGCGAGAGAGAGTCACGACTGGACAACGAGAACGCCGCTCGGCCGTTATGCGAGGCAGCCGAAGTTAACCCGGAGTTCGCAATCTCGTCGCACAGTGCAGGGAATCGCGGGGAATCGTGGAGAATCAGGCTGCCTCGTCCGCCGATTCGGACTCCTCGCGACGGAGCTGGTCGTAGTCGGCGACCAAACTCGAGATCAGCGCCTCACGCCCCTCGGCGATGACATTGTTGATCTGAACGAGGTAGAACTCGTGAACCTCGCGGCGCACGGAATCTGCGTGTGTATTCATACCTCCACGGTCACCGCACAAGATGACCGTTGTGTGTCGAGCGGGATTGCTCTCAGTAACGCGTCCGTGTCAGGCGGGCCTACGATCGGAATTCATGGACAGCCGACGATGACGGGCGTTACCTGCAATATCTCGGTGTCGGTCGACGGCTTCGTCGCGGGGCCGCGGCAAAGCGCGGACAACCCGATCGGCGAAGGCGGCATGCGGCTGCACGAGTGGCACTTCAATCCGCAGGGTGCGGACCAGCGGGTCATCGATGAGTGGCAACAGGCGCCGGGCGCGTACATCATGGGGCGCAACATGTTCGGCCCCGGTCGCGGCGAGTGGGATCTCGACTGGACCGGCTGGTGGGGCGACGACCCGCCCTATCACGCCCCCGTCTTCGTGCTGACGCATCACCCGCGCGGCCCGTTGATCATGGACGGCGGAACCGTTTTCCACTTCGTCACCGACGGCCTGGACTTCGCCCTCGATCAGGCCAAGGCCGCGGCCGGCGGCAAGAATGTCGAGATCGCGGGTGGCGCGAGCACCGTCAACGCGTACCTGCAGGCCGGTGCGATCGACGAGTTGCACCTGCACATTGCGCCGCTGCTGCTCGGCGCGGGTGAGCGCCTGTTCGACGGTGTCACGGCGGGGCTGCGGCTCGAGCCGGTACAGGTGATCAGCTCGCCCGGGGCGACGCACGTCAGGTACCGCGTGGGGCAGGCCCCGCCTGCGCCGCCGACGTAGCGGGGAACCGCCTCGTCCTCGGAAGTCAGGTTGTGCGCCTTTCTTCGGCCTGCCGAGCCGACGCAGCGATCGCAGCGGCTGCGTTGCATGGACCTTGGCCGTATGCCGCAAGCCCACTCACTACTGACGCCACTCGCTACTGACGCCACTCACTACGCCGCCCGAGAGGCGCTGCCATGACTGCTGCGCGAACCGTCATGCCCAGCCACGTACCGGCCCATGTCACCCCGCAGGCCGACGGCATCGCGGTGGGCGACGGTCCGGTGATCGTGGATGCGTACATCGACTTTCTCTGCCCGTACTGCAAGCGGTTCGAAATGACGACGGGGCCGCTGCTGGGCGCGCTGGTGGCCGACGGGCTGGCCACCATCGCCTACCACCCGATGGGATTTCTCGACGGCCTGTCGACCACCCGCTACTCCACGCGGGCCGCGGCCGCGTCCGGCTGCGCCTCGGACTTCGACCGGTTCGCGGAGTTCAGCCACGAGCTGTTCGAGCATCAGCCGCCCGAAGGCGGGCCCGGGTTGAGCGAAGCCGAGTTGGTGGAGCTGGCTCGCGTGGCGGGAATTCCCCGTGCCGATTTCGCGCGTTGCGACTTCGGCGGTCGCTACCTCGACTGGGTCGACTACGTGACGCAGATGGCCCTGGCGCGTGGGATCGGCGGCACGCCGAGCGTCTTCGTCGCCGGGGTGCCGGTACCGGCGAATCCGCAAACGATCGCGGCGGCGGTGCAGGCGGTCGTCGCCACCCATTGACCGCAACCAAGGACCACGCAGGCACGGCAAGGAGCTTCCGGATGACCGATACATCGACAGACAACCGCAGCACCTGGGCGAGCGAGCTGGATCGGCTGACCGACGAACACGAAGGGGACCTGGTCGTCATCGAGGTGCTCGACACCACCTACGGCGACGGCGAGGAGGCTGAGCGAGTCCCGTTCGCCTACGCGTCCTATGACCGCAAGGACGACGTGGTGATCGTCGGTGTGGGCGGCCGCTCCGGCAGGTTTCCGGTCGCGCTGCGGCACATGATTGCCCACCCGGTCCAGATCGACGTCGCCGCGAACGCAATGCGCGTCGTATCCGAGGACGGCACGACCACGATCGTCACGTTCATCGAAGATTCGCCCTGATCCCTGCAGCGAGAACGCAGGTTGAGCACAAGAGAGAAGTCCGAGCCGATGGATTACGAACAATTCATTGCGTCTGTCGACGATGCCGTCGAACCGACGCAGGAACCCGCCACCCTGCGAACCCTCGCCGACCGGCTGTCCGGCAGGCAGACTCGTCGTGCGGTCGCCCGGCTTGCCCCCGAGTTGCCGCCGACACCATTGCCCACCGGCCCCGTCACGCATATCGACGTGGACGAGTACCTGCCCGGAATCGGCAACCCGAAGAATCTCGACCGGGGCATGGCCCATCGCCACGCCGAAGTCGTATTCGAGACGCTGCTGGACGTGCTGGGGCCTGAGGCCTTCGAGCAGGTAGCCATGCCACGCTCGGGCACCGGTTCGGGTACCGGTTTTGGTACCGGTTTTGGCACCGAGGCGCCACCGCAACGCGCGATGCTCTCCGTGGTTCCGCTCAGTGTGTTCTTCGGCAGGCTCGCGCCGCCGGCGCAGGTCACCGCGGACACCGCTCAGCGCTTCGCCGATGCCGTCGTGGAGACCCTGACCGAGCGGATCTCCCCCGGCGCGATCGACGATCTGGTCGAACGGCTGCCGGTCGAATTGCGGCCGGTTCTCAGGCACGCAAGTGATGTCTATCCCGGCACGGGCAAGCACCGGCGACTACAGGGACTCCTGGACCACGTCGCCGAGCGAGACGACACCTGCCCGGCGCTGGACGCCCAGCCTGCCCGGCCGGTGCTCACCCTGCGGGCGGCGGCGATCTCCGAGCAGGACGTCCTGCGCCTCGCGGTTCGCCTGCCGCCGGGCTACACCGTCAGCTGGACCCGCGCCTAGGGCGGATCACCATCACGGCCGATCAGCACTGGCCGATCAGCACTGGCCGATCAGCATTAGGGGAACGGCGGTAGCGGGAAGCGCAGCACGGCTCCGACCAGCTGTGGCTCCAGCTCAGTGTCGACCTCCACGTGTTCGATCGAACCGCCCTCGTCGATGACCCGCTCGACGAGTTCGTCGATGACGTCCGGTGTCGGCCGGGTCGGCGTGCCGCACATCGGGCAGCTGCCTGCCGATTCGCCCAACCAGCCGTCGCGGGGGCAGACCACCCCAGGGGCCGTGGCGTCGTCGTGCACGAACAGCTCCTCGACTGCGCCTGTCGTGGCGGCCCACAGGCACTCGCGTAGCCCGATCGCGGCCGGCCGCCGGCTCGC
>JAVHVL010000520.1:0-5684 GCA_032160565.1 Pseudonocardiales bacterium
CGACACCACCGCCGTCCACCTCGACACCACCGCCGTCCACCTCGACACCACCGCCGTCCACCTCGACACCACCGCCGTCCACCTCGAGCACGCCGGCACCCGCGACCAGCTCCGCTGGGGTGGGCGCAGAGTCGGCCAGCAGGTCCGGGCCTTCGGCTGGGCCTCAGCTCGGGCCGATCCCGCAGACCGGTTACACGGGCGCGGCCGTTGCGACCCGCGCCCACCCGTTCGGGTGGGCCACCATCGTCGGCGGCGCGTTCCTGGTCGCAGGCTTGGCCGGTGCGATCCGCTCCTTCGCCTGTCGCCGTGGGCCGAACCAGTAGCGCGGTACCGCTGACCGCGAGCATCGTCGCTGCACTGCTGATTGCGGTCGGGTGCCAGTCCGCAAGCAGTGGCGCCGGAAACGTCGGTCCTGCTTCGACGCCGCCACAGTCGGGTATGCCGCCGGCGACGAGCGATCATCCACGCCAGGACAGCGCGCCTTCGCGCAGTACTGCAGCGCCCCGGGTAACGCTGCCCGTGACGCCGCCGCGCACCCGCCGTGTGCCCGTTCGCCCGATGGCGCCCACCAGACTGGCCATCCCGTCCATCCACCTCGAGATCGGCTATGACCAGAACTCGTCAGTGGGCACTGTCGCGTCGACCCGGGTCGGCGGTCAATGGACGATCACTCCGCCGGAGGCGACCTGGGCGGATCTCCAATCGGCGTACTGGTGGTCCGAACAGCGGTACTCCGCGCTGCCGGGCGACCCCTCCTCGGGCACGACGTTCATCTTTCTGCACGCGTGCGTGCACGTGCGCTGCGCGGGCAACCGGCTGCGTGAGCTGCGGGAAGGTGGCGTGATCGAACTGTCCACGCCCGCCGGCGTGCTGCATTACACGGTCGAGCGGAAATTACTTCTGGACAAGACGCCGCAAGGTGTCGGCAACAATGCCATCCTGTATTCCTACGGACACGCCAATCAACTTCGAATAGTCACGTGTGGATATGCTGCCGACGGTTCGTCACCATTCAATTGGGCCATCGTCGCCGTTTTGACGGCTTGAGTCTGCCCCGAGCGTGTCCCGAAGCCGAGACCATCGGATCCCGACCCGTCGGGAACCTCCGCGATTCCGCGAGTCGTCCGGTCGCCGACCGAGGGCAGCGCCACGTCGAGGATGACGGCGAGTTTCCACGCTTTGTCGCCGGTCGGATGAAGGCTGACTCTTGAGTCGATCGTGACATCGCCAGCTTGTTGCTGGCGACGCCGCGCGACCTCGGCGACGGGCGTCACGTGCTGCGATCGGGCCGGCATCGCGCGACCGCCGTTCGAACAGTCATTCCCGACGATCTGTCGCCCAGCGTAGAAATGACCGGACGCTGCTCGCATCCGTGAACTACACATCACTCGTGCCGGTTTGCCCAGCGACTCCAGCCCTTCGGGCGTCTCGGCCTCGGCGCTGGCGAGCTGTTTCGACTGCCGTCTCCAGCATGCCGACGTCACGCTCGGCGGGTGCTGCGGCCAGCGGGCAATGCGCCGGCCGCCTCGCGATATGAACCGAGGAGTGCGGCCATCCGTGTAGAGGTATAGCGGGTGACGGGCCGGTCGAGGCGCCCGCAGCCGCAGCAGAGCGGGCCACGAATACGAGCCGACACTCGTGAGGTGATGCACATGCCCCGATCGATGGGAAGTCCGCAGCTGAAGCTCTGGCTCATCCTCGCCGTGCTCGCGGTGGCGGCCGTCGTGATCGCAGTCGTCCTGCTGTCGGGCGGCGGTGGAGGCGGGTACTGATCAGCCAACGCCCCGGCGTTCCCGGACGCCATCAAGACCGCGCGAGTGATTAACGAACTGCACCAGTTACTCGTCGGGCCCCTCCACCCCTCGCCAACGCCCAGGCGGTCACCCCAGCACAACTCGCCCCACACCGGATCTGGATGCCCGGATTGGCCGCCCCGTGGAGAGGTGGCCCGGTTACTACGAGGAACTCGCCGCCGCGTTCGAGCTCACGATCGACGTGATCGGGCCTGTCTTCGGAAACGAGGCACTGCTGGCCGAGATCGCCGACTCCCCCGAGATGGCGACCCTCGTGGGCGAACGCTCGCGGTATCTGTGGCCAGACGACTACGACCTGCGAAGCATCCCGATACGCGACCCGACCCCGGTCTACCCGATGTCACTGATCTGGCGTCACGACAACGCACACCCAGCAGTGGCCATCTCCGCAAGCACCTTCGAGCCACGCAGCACGACCACGGCGACGCTGAAACCTGGACCCCGAAAATGGGCAAGCCATAGGTACCCAGTCGCCCGAGGTCCTGCGAAATCCCCCCGCGCCACGTCCCATTCCGCGCCCCATTCCGCGCCGAATCCCGGACTTCAACGGGTGGGCGATACTTACCCTCATACGAACCGCCGGCTTGTGGTTCGCGGATCGCTGATCAAACTTGTCGCGGTGACGGCGGCTCACGCGATGCCACCTTGGCCATCGCGATTTCCCGAGCGTCGTCAGACGGACTCAACCGGCACGGCGTAGGCACCGAAGACGCGGTCGCGTGTCATCACCGTCAAGCCCTCGACGAGCGCTTGGCCGATCAACATCCTGTCGAATGGGTCACGGTGATGCAGCGGCAGCGCCGACGCGGCGATCGCGTGATCCGCGGAGATCGGTAGCACCGCGAAACCCGAATCTCGTACGTGCTCAGCCAAACTGCCCTCGCCGGTCAGCTTGCCGAGTGCCTGCTTGATGCCGACCTCCCACACCGTGGCCGAACTGACGAAGATCTCCGAATCCACGTCGAGTCGATCCTTGGTCGCCGAATCGAGCCTGTCGTCGTCCTCGAGCCACCACAGCACTACATGCGTGTCGAGCAGCAACACCATCACGCCATTCCGAAGTCGCGCGCGATCGCCTCGTTCGTCTCCGCCGAGTCCCAGTCGTCGGCGAACATGATCTTCCCGCGCAGCGAACCACGCCTTGAGCGCCGCACTGATGAGTCGAGGCGGACAACCTTCGCCACCGGGTGGCCGTCACGGCTGATGACAATCTCTTCGCCAGCCTCGACCCGCGAGACGATCCGCGACAGCTGCGTCTTCGCGTCGTGAATATTGAACTGCGCCGCCGATCCGGCCATCACCAACTCCTTAGCTAACTCCTTAGTCCATGAGTGTAGCCCGAAAGACCCATTCGGGCGTGGAGGCCACCTCCACGATCATCGTCCTCCATGTACATGCGCTGCTGGACGTGCGGCGTCGTGACGTACGAACCGCCGCACACTGACCGCCGCCAGGAGAGCGCGGTCAGGCCGCGTTGAAGCGCGGTGGCGCATCTCCGCGCACCACTCGCGGCAAATGAGTGCGCTTCTGGAGTCCAGGGAGATGACCTCGTGGCCGCTGTGTCAGTTGGGCCAGGCGCCGGTGCGGTACGCAGCCTCGGCGTCGATGCGGAGGTTGATCACTTCGATGGACCCGTTGGATGCTCCGCTGCAGTGGTTTCCGGGGATGGCGATCCAAACACGGGCCTTCGGGTAGCTCAATCCGAGAAGGTAGGTGTCGAAGTCGGTCGCGGTTGCATAGGTGGCGCAAGGCTGGTCTTCGACGCGGGTGCGCGGTAGCGAGGCTAGTTCGGCGCCAAGCTTGCTGAGGCCAGCTGTCATCGTCCGGAGACCGGTAAGTGCGCCGTGACTGGTGTGGAGGTAGCTACAGAGAACCGCCCGGGTGGGTGTCTGGTTCGGGACCAAACGTTCGCTAGCGGCGAACCCGGTGGCCGGTTGCGGCAAGGCCAAGGCGACTGCGTCGGTGAATGGTCCGAATTCGCCGGGGCAGGATGCGAGGGGTAGCGAAGGCTCCACGGTCGTCTTGCCAGATGCGGTCCCTGACTCATGATGATCCTGGCGGCTGACCCAGACTCCGACCGCGACAAGGAGAACGCAGACCGCTGCTGCGCTGGATGCCACCCAGGAGGTGCGTGCATGTCGCGTGAGGCGGGGCTGGGTGGGCGTGCTGAACCGGAAGCTCGCTGTCGATGGTGCGAATTGGTCGTGGCTGCGCATCACCTCGCGCAGTTGCTTCTCGAGATCAATCACCGGGCACCCCCTGAATCAGAGTTGCCGGTGCGGACGTCGTTTGAAGGGCGCGTAGTCCGCGCACGATTAGGCTCCGGACCGTGGCTTGCCGGCAACCCAACACCTCAGCGATGTCGCGATCGGCCAGGTCTTCGTAGTACCGGAGGACCAGTGCTGCCCGTTGGCGCGGCGGCAGGGCACTGAGCGCCCTCCAGATCACATCACGCTCAACCAGCACCGCATCTGCAGCAGCCGCGACGCCTTCCGGTGGCGCGTCAGTCACCAACTCGGAGGCTGACGCCAGCCGCCGCCGCCGCAGGAACTCGTTCACCACGGCGCGGCGGGCGTAGGCCTCGGGGTTGCGCACCTCATCTCCGCCGCGCAGCCACCGCCGATACACCTGCTCCAGGGCCTGCTGCACGATGTCCTCCGCAGTCGAACGGTCATGGCACAGTTGGAAGGCAAGGCGGAGCAGCCGGTCACCCGAGTCGCGGATCAGACCGGAGATCGCCTCGTCGACATCCATCACCCTCCTACCATTTCTGATGCTCCAGGCGCCCCGATGTGTGGCACACAATCAGAAGCAGAAAGATACGGCCACGGGGAGGCGCCGTCGCCGGAACCAGATCTCATGAATACGAGCGCAGATCGGCTACTTGTGTACTTGACCCACGATCGGTGCCTGGCCAAGGTTCGGTCGAGGTGCTCGGTCGGACGCTCTCTCATCGGCTGCCCATCGTGTGTTGATGAGGCTCTCTCATGGCGTGCGTCCGGGCCGGGTGCCGTGGTGCGGAGAGGCTCAAGAAGGGACTGTTTCACTCGAAGTAGCGCTGCCCTCCTCGCCGATCATCATGGAACGACTCGAGACAAGGGGCAGTGATGGCGAGTGTGATCATCGGGATGGATCCGCATAAGCGGTCCGTGACGATCGAGGTCATGAACGAGCGGGAGAACGTGCTGCTTGTCCAGCGCTTCGGCACCGACCGTGACGGGTTCAAGGAGCTGCTGCGCACCGGTCGTCGCTTCCCCGATCGGACATGGGCCGTCGAGGGCTGCAACGGCATCGGCCGCCACGTCGCGCAGCGCCTGGTCGCTGCCGGTGAGCCGGTGGTCGACGTCCCGCCGAAGCTGTCGGCCCGCACCCGGGTCTTCTCGACTGGCAATGGCCGAAAGACTGATCCGGTCGACGCGTACTCGATCGCACTGGCCGCGCTGCGCACGCAACGCCTGCGCGTGGTCGAGACCGACGATGCGACAGTCGCGTTGCGGTTGCTGGTCGATCGGCGTGACGAACTCGGCGTGGAACGCAGCAAGACGATCAACCAGATTCACCGGCTACTGCTGGAGTTGCTGCCCGGCGGGGCGAAGAAGTTCCTGTCCGCGGCGCAGGCCCGCGACCTGCTCGCCGCCGTTCGCCCACGCGACATCGTCGGCCGCACCCGCCGCCAGCTCGCGTCGGAGCTGATCAGCGAACTAATCGCCATCGACAAGAAGATCAAGACCGCGAAGAAGCAACTGGCCGAACTCGTCGCAGCATCCGGAAGCACCCTGCTCGACGTGCACGGCATCGGCCCGTCCGGCGCGGCTCGCCTGCTCGGCGACGTCGGCAACATCGACCGCTTCCCAAGCAAGGCGCACTTCG
>JAVHVL010000522.1:0-3465 GCA_032160565.1 Pseudonocardiales bacterium
CCGTAGTAGTGGTCAACGGAGCGGTTCTCCTGCATCAGGATCACCACGTGCTCGATGTCGTCGAGTGAGCCCTTGCGGCGGCGCGCCGGCGTGCTCGCCACGGCCGGCGTCGGCAGCACACCGAGCAGGCCGGCGGTCGCCGCGGTTGCGGCGGTGGCGCCGAGGAAGGTACGGCGGGACGGGCCGGGCTGCGTCGGGGGCATGCGGTCTCCTCGGTCGTGGGGTGTACCGAGTCTCTTGAGGCCGCCGGACCGGCGCGCGCCGTGCCGGTGAACGGCGGGTGAAAAGGGGCGAAACGGACGATCAGCCGCGCGCGGCGCGCAACTCGGCGCCTAGCTCGCGGAGCCCGTCGGCGCTCACCTCGCCGCACAGCCGCAGCCGGGCCACGCCGCCGTCGGGGAAGGCGTCGAACCGCACGTGCGTCACCTCCTCGTCGGCGCGGTCCGAGTCGATGCGGAAGCGGTGGCGGGTGTCCGGCTGCAGCCGGGTGCGGGGCAGCAACTGCTGCCAGGCCGGGGAGTCGACGGCCGGGGTCGTGCTCGCGCGGGCGCCCAGCAGGGCGACTTCGCTGCTGGCGTTGTACTTGAACCAGGACGTGTCCACCTCCACGACCCGGATCCGCCCCGCCGCGGCGAGGCGGATCAGTGCCCAGTCGTTACCCGGCCCGCGGCGCCGCCTGGTCTCCCAGCCCTCGCCCATGCTGCGCGGCAGGTCAGGCAGGTTCAGCACGTCGGCGCTGGAGTAGAACTCGTCGCTGCTCGCCTCCACCACGCCGCCGAGCGCCCGCGCCGCGAGGTCGACGGTGAGCCCGTCGACCTCGCCGGGGTCCAGGCACACCCGGCCGCCGACGCGCAGCCGCGCCACCCCGCCGTCCGGTGCGATGGTCAGCCGCACATGGGTGAAGCGCCTGCCGCTCTCGACGGCGAACACGTTGTGCGCGTCGCCGTCCAGCCGGCTCGACGCGACGATCGTTTCCCAGCCCACTGCGGGCGCAAGCAATTCCTCCGGCGCGGGATACCCGGCCACAGCACACGCCTCGACCACGCAGCACTCGGGATAGTTGCCAGTGAAGAAGCTGGTGTCGACGTCGACGGAGCTGATGACGCCCGGACTACCCAGGCGGACCAGCACCCAGTCGCGCCCCGGGCCGCGGCGCCGCGTCTCCCAGCCGTCGACGATCTCGCCCTTGTGGCCGTACCCGCCAGGCGTGAAGTCAGCCGGCGCATCGATGATCAAGTTCTCCTTCTCGCCGAACGACTCGTCGTTCGCGGCGAGCACGCTTGCGCCGAGCGAGCGTGCGGCGAGGTTGATGTTGCGGGCCACGAGCAGTTCCCCCTTCCTATGCGCGATCAAAGCGGTAGGTCGCGCGACGGCCGCCAGCCGAGGATCTTCTTCGGTCCGGCGCAGGTCGACCTCGACAGCCTGCCGGGGCTGCTCGACGATCGCGGACATCGCCGCCTGCGGGTCTGCGCATGGCGGTCTCCTATCCCGCCGGCGCCGTCGCCCGCGCCGGAACGGGCGCGCGGGTGAGCAGGCGGCCGCGCGGCGCCGCGTCGAGGTCGATCGGCCGGCCGTGCAGCCACGTCTGCACGACGACGCCGTGCAGTTCCCGGCCGGCGTACGGGCTGATCGGCTGCCGGTGCTCCAGTGCGGCGACGTCGACGACGAAGCTGACGTCCGGGGCGAACACACAGAGGTCCGCGTCCCGCCCCGGTGCGATGGCACCCTTCGACGCCAGGCCGGCGAGTTCGGCGGGGCGGCTGGACATCCAGCGTGCGACGTCGACCAGCGAGTGCCCGCGCCGGCGCGCCTGCGTCCACACGACCGGCAGCGCGACCTGCAGCGACGAGATCCCGCCGAGTGCGGTGTCGAAGTCGCCGGTGTCGAGGATCTTGTGCTCGATGGCGCTGGGGGAGTGGTCGGAGACGATCAGCCCGAGCGTGCCGGCCGCGACGTGGCGCCACAGTGCTTCGCGGTTCGCGCCGTCGCGGATCGGCGGGGCGGCCTTGAAGCTGGTGGCGCCGTCGGGCACGTCCTCGGCGCTCAACGTCAGGTAGTGCGGGCACGTCTCGGCGGTGACGGGCAGCCCTTCCTGCCGGGCGCGCGCGAGCAGTTCGGCCGACGACGCGCTGGAGACGTGGACGATGTGCGCCCGCCCGCCGGTGTTGCGGACCGCGTCGATGACGGCGGCCACCGCGGTCTCCTCGATGCGTGCCGGGCGAGCGCCGAGGTAACGCTGGTAGGAGCGGCCGGCCTGCGCGGGCACGCCGGCGAGCGAGGCGCAGTCCTCGGCATGCACGAGCAGCAGCCCGTCGAACTCGCGCAACGCACGCAGTGCGGTTCGCAGCTCCGCCACCGACACCGGCGGGAACTCGGCCAGCCCCGTGTCGGCGAGGAAGCACTTCGCCCCCAGGGCGCCCGCCCGGTGCAGCGGCTCCAGCTCCGCGACGTTGCCCGGCACGAGGCCGCCCCAGAAGCCCACGTCGACGAAAACCCGTCCGGCGGCCGCGCCGCGTTTGGCCTCGAGCGCCGCGACGTCGACGGTGACCGGGAGGCTGTCCAGCGGCATGTCGACGAGGCACGTGATACCGCCCCGCGCGGCCGCCCGCGACCCGGTGTCGAATCCTTCCCAGTCCGCGTGCCCCGGGTCCTGCAGATGCACGTGGGTGTCGACCAGCCCGGGCATCAGGACATGCTTCGCGTCGAGGTGCACCTCGCGCTCAGCGGCCAGGGCGTCGCGGATGTCGGTGACGTGCTCCACGCGGCCGCCGCGGATCCCTACCGCGGCGGGGCGTTCGGTGTCGCCGATGATCGCTCGCTCGGCGCGGATGACCGTATCGAGTCCCGGCACGGCCCTACGTCGCCCGCACCGGGAAGTCCGGCACGGGGTTCGGCCGCCCGAACTGCTCGGCGAACTCCGCTGTCAGCGCGGGCCACACCACCGGGTCGTGGCCCGGGATCATCCGGTAGCCCTTCTCCGCCGCGAGCGCCTTCAACCGGCGGATCGGCTCGATCGTCTCGCTCGGGTGCACGTGCACGGTGCCGCCCACCGGCAGCTCGTGCTCGATGTTCTCGGTGAGATCCGCCGCGTCGAAGGCGAACACGTAGCCGCCGCCACCGAGGGACTCGTCCAGCTCCACCATGAAGCTCTGGTGCCCGGGGGTGTGCCCCGCGGTGAGGATCGCCGTGACGCCCGGCGCGACCTCCGTGTCGCCGTCGGCCAGGCTCCACTTGTGTGCGGGGTCGTCGAAGTCGATGCGGTAGATCGCGTGCTCCTCCGGGTCGGGCTGGTTCGACAGGCCGTACTCCAGCTCGCTGCGCTGCACGTGCACCGGCACCTGCCCGGCGAACAGCTTCAACCCGCCGGCGTGATCCAGGTGCAGGTGGCTCAGCCCGACGGCATGGATGTCGCGGACGTCGATGCCGACGGCGTCGAGGGCCTCCTCGATCGGCTCGCCCGGGCCG
>JAVHVL010000534.1:0-3213 GCA_032160565.1 Pseudonocardiales bacterium
CCTGGGCGAAGCATTGGCTGAAATCCCATGACGCGGGCTTCGGTCCCTTCAAACTCGATAGCCTCAGCCCTGGGCGCGACGTCGTCTGGCTGGCGCACAAGGAGCATCCGTTTCCCCCCAACTTCGACCAGATCACGTTCCGGTATGTGCCGGCGTCGTCCGACCGGCTCGCCACGCTGATGTCCGGAGAGGCGCAGGTCGCCCAGTTCTTGTCGCCGACCGATATGCGACGGGTGCAGACCAGCCATGACCTGCGCCTGTGGAACTTCCAGGGCTATGTCATCGCGCAGTGCCCGATGAACCCGAACTACCCGCCGCTCGACGACGTCCGGGTCCGACAGGCACTGTCATACGCGACGCCCTACGAGCAGATCATCGAGAATGTCTACCAGGGGTACGCCGGGCCGGCTGCCGGCCCGCTCTCGGACCACGCCGCCGGGTTCGATCCGTACCTGCACCCCTACACGTACAACCCCGAACGGGCACGCCAGTTGCTTCGGGAGGCCGGCCATGGGAACGGGTTCACGACGACGCTCGCCTACAACACCGCAGACCCGCTCGGAGAGCCCGTAAGTGCTCTGCTCCGGAGCGCGTTCAACGGCGTCGGAGTGACCCTCGAGCTCGAGGCGCTCCCGCCCTCGACATACCCGGACGCGCTGTACGCCGGCAAGCGGCCGATGTTCTTCTACGAGGGCGGGGCCGATTCGCCGGACCCCGCTTACGCGCTCGGGCTCCTCTACCAATCGAAGAGCTCCAACAATTGGGGCGGGTACAAGAGCGCCAAGACCGACGCCTGCCTGGCCATGGCCGGCAGCCCGCAACTCACCTGGGACCAGCGCGTGGACGAGCACAAGCGCTGTGCCGAGATCATTGCGCACGATGCCCCCTGGCTCTGGATCGCCCAGCCCGGCTTCCAGGTGAGCACGCGCAGGAGCTTGACCGGGATCAACTGGTATGCCGGCGAGGCGGTCGACTGGTCCAAGGTCGGCTACACCAGCTGATGGTTGCGTTCCGTTGGCGGATGGTCGCGCTGCTGCTCATCGCGGCCAGCGCCGGCTGCGCACGTGGTTCTGCTCCTGGCGAATCGGTGTCAGCCGGCCCGTCGACGCCCCATGCCTCGTCCACCGCGCGGAGCACGGCCAGCCGAGCCACGGCCGGCACGTCGCCCGCTCGCCCAGCCACCTCGAGCAAAGCGCCGAGCGCCGTCGAGCGAATACCTCCCCTCTCGGCGAAGGCGCGCGCGGCCGGATTGATCGACATCCGGACGATCGTTCCCGACGCGATCGTCGATCTGCGGTACGCGACACGCGACAACTTCGTCGGGGTGCGCCTGTACCCGGCCGGTGCGCGCTGCCTGGTGCACCAGTCAATGGCGGCAGGGCTGACGGCAGCCGCGCGTCAGCTCAGGCGCGAGGGCGACGTCCTCGTCTTCTGGGACTGCTATCGGCCGCACGCGGTTCAGGTGCGGATGTTCCAGATCGTCCCCGACCCCAATTGGGTGGCCCGCCCCGGGCCCTTCGCCACCAGCCACGAAGCCGCCCGATCGGTCGACGTCACCCTCGCCCACGCGCGCACCGGCCTGGCCTGCCCAGCCGCGCAGCGCGTGCAACGCCATTGCCTGCTGGAGATGGGCACCGGCTTCGACGACTTCACGCCCCGCGCGCACGCCTTCGCCACCGCGGGGGTCAGCCCGCAGGCACAGGCGAACCGAGCGCGGCTGCGCACCGCGATGAACTCCGGCGGCATCGCCGGGTATTCGGGTGAGTGGTGGCACTTCGACGGGCCGGGAGCCGGGGTCGAGCGCCCCCAACTCGCCGCTCCGCTCAGCTGAGCGGGGCGGCTCAGGGGAGTGTGGCGGCTCAGGTGAGTGTGGCGGCTCAGCTGAGTGTGGCGGCTCAGCTGAGTCTGGCGTCCAGGGTGATCGGCACCGACAGGGCTACTGACACCGGGCAGTTCTTCTTCGCGTCCTCGGCCAGCTCGGCGAACTTCGCCTGATCGATGCCGGGGATCGTGGCCACGACGGTCAGGGCGCTGCCGGTGATGCCGACGCCGGGCTTGAACCCCACTACAGCAGAGGTCTCGAGCCGCTCCGGCGGCGTGTCGTTCTTGGCCAGCACGTTGGAGAACGCCATGGAGTAGCAGGCCGAATGGGCCGCCGCGATCAGCTCCTCGGGGCTGGTCGCCCCCTCCGCCTCCTCGATGCGACGCGCCCACGACACGTCGAACGAGCCCAGCCCGGAGGAGTCGAGGGTGACGACACCCGAGCCGGTGAGCAGCGGTCCGGACCAGACAGTGGTGGCTTTGCGCTCGGTCATGGTGACGGCTCCTGTCGGATCAGAGACGGGTCGGCATCGCTTCCGCCAGCCTAGCCGTGCGGGTGGCGGTAGCTTTCGACCGCGGGCGGTGCACATTTGCCCGACGCGGGCGGTGCGTATTTGCCCGACGCGGGCGGTGCACATTTGCCCGGCGCGCGAATCACCCGGAGACCACGTAGCCGTCAGCCACGTGGACTGCAATCGAGGGCAGCGAGCGCGGCGCCGGCCCCTGAACCACCTGGCCGGTGAAGGCGTTGAAGACCGAGCCGTGGCACGGGCAGTGCAGCTGCGGGCCGCCGGGGTTCACGGTGCAGCCCATGTGTGTACAGACCGCGCTGAACGCCGCGACCGTCCCCACAGACGGGCGGGCCAGGGTGATCGGCTTGCCCGCCTGGGTTGCTGAGATCGAGCCGCCCACCGGGATCGCCGACAGCTTGGCCAGCGCCCCGGCCGGCGCGACCGCGGAAGACGCCGGCCGGGGCGCGGGCGATGGAGCGGCGGCAGCCCGGCTCGAGGCAGGCGGGGTATGCGGCGTCGACTGCGGCTGCGTGTGTGGCTCCACACGCGGCGTCGAATGCGGCGTCGTAGCGGGCGACGCCACGTGGACGGCTGTCGATGGGGTCGGGTCCGGTGCGCTCGGCGACGTGCTGCTCGACGTGCTGCTCGACGATGCGGCACCCGGCGCTCGCGTGCTCGCCGCGTCCGGTGTCGCGCCGGTGCCGCATCCGGTCAAGGTGAGTACGGCGATGCCGGCCAACCCGGCGCCCCCGCCCAGGACTGCGCGGCGACTGACCTCGGCCTGCTCGGACATAGTGGTCCCTCCCGTGTAACGACGCCTCCCGGCCCCGGATCGGAGCAGCCCCATCGGGGCACGTCGACTCATACGGACTCCCCCGCT
>JAVHVL010000539.1:0-10227 GCA_032160565.1 Pseudonocardiales bacterium
GTCGTCATCTATCCGAGCCTGTCCCGGATCAACACCGAGATGGACCGAGCGGCCCGCGCGGCCGGCGCAGGGTGGTGGCTGATCACGCGGCGGGTGCTGCTTCCGATGCTTCGGCCGTCGCTGCTGACCGCGTTCGTGCTCATGTTCGTGACCCTGCTCAACGACTACGACCCCGTCGTTTTCCTGCAGAAGCCAGGAACGGAGGTCATCGGCGTGACGATGCTGCAGTACTGGCAGCAGGGTGTCGTCGGACCGGTCGCCGCCCTGGCCGTCGTCCAGGTGCTCATCGTCGGCGTGGTGCTGGGCATCGGTGCCGCTGCGTTCAGGAGGACCCGCCATGCCTGACATCGATGTTCGCGGGCTCTCCAAATCGTTCGGGGGCAACGCCGTCCTCAACGACGTGTGGTTCACCGTGCAGGACAAGGAGTTCATCACCCTGTTAGGGCCGTCGGGTTGCGGCAAGACCACCACGCTGATGTCGATAGCCGGCTTCCAGACACCCGACGCCGGCGCCATCCGGTGCGGGGACGAGGTCTTCCTCGACACCGACGCGGGGGTCGAGGTGGCCGCGGAGCGCCGCAACCTCGGCATCGTCTTCCAGTCGTACGCGATCTGGCCGCACCTGACCGTCGCCGGCAACGTCGCCTTTCCGCTGCGGATCCGCCGCCAGGGCAAACGCACGATCGCCGCGCGCGTCACCGAGGTGTTGCAGCTCGTCGAGATGGACCATTACGCCGATCGATACCCCCATCAACTCTCGGGCGGTCAACAGCAGCGGGTCGCCCTCGCCCGCGCGCTGGCGTACTCCCCCGGTGTCCTGCTGCTCGACGAGCCGTTCTCAAACCTCGACGCCAAGCTCCGGGAACGCGCCCGCGACTGGCTCAAGCAGCTGCAACACAACCTCGGTATCACCACCATCTTCGTGACGCACGACCAGGACGAAGCCATGGCCCTCAGCGATCGGATCGTGGTCATGGACAGCGGCACGGTACTGCGAATCGGCACACCCGAGGACGTCTACCGGAGTCCGGGGGACCGCCGCGTCGCCGAGTTCGTCGGAGTGTGCAACTTCCTTGCCGGGACGATCCGCAAGACCGCCGGCGGGCAGCCGCGGCTGGCCCTCGACGAATTCCCCGACGGGATCGACCTCACCGACGCCGTAGACCTGCGAGACGGCGACAGCGCGACGGTGGCGGTACGACCCGAAGACCTCTCGCTCACCGACGACCCGCTCGACGGCCCATCGGTGACCGTGCTGGACAGCTCCTACCTCGGCGACCACTACCAGACCCGCGTCGCTGTCGGCGGCCTCGAGCTCACCGTCCACACCGACCGACGCCCCGGCGCGGGGACAGTGCACCTCCGACTGCGGCCGGGCACTGCCGTGCTCGTCTCGTGACCGCAATCCGCGTCATCTTTCCCGTCGGCATGCTCGGCGCGGGATTCCCGGTCGCCACGATCGAGCGGGGGCTCGCGTTGGGCGCGCACGCGATCGCCGTCGACGGAGGCTCCACAGATTCCGGCCCGTACTACCTCGGCACCGCAACGGCCAAGACCACGGCCGAGGCGGTGCGCCGAGACCTGCACGTGCTCCTCGTCGGGGCCCGCAGCGCCGGCGTCCCGCTCATCGTGACCTCCTGTGGGACGTCGGGCACCGACGCCGGCGTCGATTGGGTCGCCGCCATGGTCCGCGACATCGCCGCGCACGAGCGCCTCTCGTTGCGGCTGGCCCGTATCTACAGCGAGCAGAACCCCGGCACAGTGCTCGATGCACTGTCCCGGCAGGCGGTCCGACCACTGCCGCCGGCGGGGCCGCTCAGCCCGGAGACCGTGCGGTCGTGCAGCCACATCGTCGCGGTGATGGGGCACGAGCCGATTGCGGCCGCGCTGGATTCCGGCGCCGACGTCGTCCTCGCCGGTCGCGCCACCGACACCGCGTCGGTCGCGGCCCTGGCCCTGCGTCAAGGCCTACCGCTGGGCCCCAGCTGGCATGCCGCCAAGACCGTGGAATGCGGCGGGATGTGCACGACCGACCCGCAGAGCGGAGGTGTCCTGGTGAGCATCGACCGGAACGGCTTCACCGTGGAGCCCCTCGCCGAATCAGCGGCGTGCGCGCCGACATCCGTCGCGGCTCACATGATCTACGAGAATGTCGACCCATTCCGGATGCGCGAGCCGAGCGGCACGCTGGACACCTCGCACGCCACCTACGCCGCACTCGACGCACGCCGGGTCCGGGTCGAGGGATCGCGGTTCGAGCTCGCCTCTCAGTACACGATCAAGCTCGAGGGCAGCACCCAGGTGGGGTACGAGACGATGACGCTCGTCGGGATCCGTGACCCGCACATCCTCACCGATCTCGACGGGTGGATCACCCGGTTGAAGACCGTGCTGCCGGACCGGGTGCGTTCGGTGCTCAGCCTGTGCCCTGGCGAGTACGAATGGTCCGTGCGCTGCTACGGGGCAAATGCGGTGCTCGGCGCGCTGGAGCCGGAGACAGCCAGCCCTCGGGAGGTCGGGGTGCTGTTCCAGGTGCGTGCCGCCAGCCAGGAGCTCGCCACCGCGGTAGCCAAGGTGGCCAACCCGCTGCTGCTCCACCTGCCCCTGGTCGGCATGACCCAGCTGCCGAGCTTCGCCTTTGCCATGTCACCCGCCGAAGTGCCCCGGGGTGCCGTGTACGAGTTCGCCCTCAACCACGCGGTCGACGTCGACGATCCGCAGGCCATGTTCCGTACCGAGTTCAGCGACGTGGACCATGGCTGAGGACTGCGTCGCCCTCGACGATCTCGCGGAGATCGTGCGCTCGAAGAACGCGGGTCCGTTCTGGATGACGCTGGACGTGATCTTCACCGACCGCTCCGCCTACGACTGGGTGGCCGCCCAGCAAACGATCACGGCGCGCACCGTAGCCCGCCTCTATCGAGTCGACCCTGCGACCGTGCAGGTCTTCCACCTGCCGGGCATCAACGTCATCAAGGCATCCTTCCCACGGCCGGTGTCGCAGGGCAGCATCGCCGACCCGGACATGCATTCCGGGCAGCAGCACGTCCCGCTCGCGCAGCTGCCGGTGGCTCGACCGCCGCGAGCGCTGCAGGGTGGGGGCGCGCCGTGACACGCACCCCCACCCTCCTTCGGGCCGTCGCGCGTGTCAGCTAGCGCGCAGGATCCCGAGCAGCCCGTGTGCCTCACCGTCCGGCCCCGCACTGAACCAGAGCGCGTCCGGGCCGCCGGCTCCGGCATCGCCGACGAGCAGGCCCCACAGCCCGTCGATGGTGATCGGACGGTGGTTGGTGCCGAGCAGCGTGCCGAGCAGGACGCCGCTCTCCGGGTCGTAGGCGTGGATCCGGCCGTTACCGAAGTTGCCGACGAGCAGGTCGCCGGAGAACGCGCCGAAGTTCGCCGGTGCGATCGTCAGCCCCCACGGTGAGTTGAGCTGTCCGCGGGTGACCAGCCGCTTCACGAATGCGCCGTAGTTCGTGAACACGTCGACGAACCCGTTGCCCTGACCGGCCACGTCGTCGTGCCGGGCGGCATCCTGCTTCGCGTAGGTGACGTACACCTGGTTGCCGATCTCGGTCACGTTGAACGGTGCGAACCCGGCCGGCAGGTGCCGGTCGCGGAAGAGCCGGGAGTCGATGACCGGGTGGAACTGCCCGTCAAACACGTCGATCCGGTTGTCGTGGAAGTTCGCGGCGAGCAGCAGTGGACCGAACGCGCTGTGCGCCAGCGCCAGCCCCTTGTAGACGGCTCCGTCGGTGTGGGCCACGGCGACGGCCGCGGTGCCGCCCTGCCACGCCGAGAGGTCGCCGTTCTCACCGGCGAAGATGAAGTGCGCGGGGGTCGTGGTGCCGGGGACGACGAAAGCCGACGTGTCGTTGCTGACCTGCCCGGTGGGCGCCCCACCGGGGATGCTCACCACGAGGGGCACGATCGCCACCGGGCTCCCGTTGACCGCCCCGTTGTACAGCGTCGAGACGTCCGTGCCGTTGTCCGACACCCAGATCGGCGAGGTCGCCGTGCGCGACATCCCCCACGCGTTCACAAGGTTCGGATCGGTCACGGTCGCGACGCCAGGCTGATCCGACACCAGATTCTCCTGCGTGAACGTCGCGCCGGCCTCGTGGGCGCCGGCCGGCAGCGGATACGCAGAGACAACAGCCGCCAAAGCAAAGATCCCGATCCACGCGAGCCGTCTACTCATTCCAGGCCTCCTCAGGTGCAGCCGCTCACCGGATGCGAGCGGCACACCTACGGCCTACGGCGACGGGTCGCTCCAGGTTCAACCAGCCCGGGCGCGGCCGCCCGAATTCACCTCGATGGCACGCGGGCGCCCGCCCGAGTTCACCTCGTAGGCACGCTGGCCGGGCCACGCGATCACGCGCGCCGATCCGCTGAACCAGGCCACCACTCGACCCGTATAGGCACGCGAGACCAGCGGCCGCTCCCCATGACCTCGCGGCCGAGGTCGCACACCCGCCCTCGCTCGGAAGGCTCGTCATGACCCAGCAGCCCGACTCCTCGATGTCGACAGCCGGCTTCGCGCTCGCTCGCCGGGCTGAGCCGCTCGACGCCTATGCCCGCCGCCTGCTCACCCGCGGGCTCGCCGTCGTCGGCCTCACCGGGATCGCTCTCGTACACCTGGTCGAACTGCCCGACACCTGGCGCCAGACGGTCGGACTCGGGGTGCTGTTCGCGCTACTCGTTGTCGTCGCCGCGACCGTCGCAGCCGGTCTCCTGCACACCGACTCCACCCGGCTCTGGCAGGCCAGCTCCCTTGTCGCACTCGCTGCCGTCGCCGGCTACATCCTCACCCGCAGCGTGGCCGTGCCGTTCGATCGAAACGACGTCGGCAACTGGCTCGAACCACTTGGGCTGGTGGCGTTGTTCATCGAGGCCGGCGTGCTCGCGCTGTGTGGCTACGCACTGCGCGGCACGCTGACCCCGGTTCTCGCCGAACGATCGAACTGACCGGTTCTACTGGTCAGCCCTGCTCGCGTCAGCCCTGCTCGCGCAGTGCCCGCAAGCTCTCCTTGAGCGACCCCATCGTGGCGAGGACGGCCGTGGGCTCGTAGCCGCAGTGCGCCATGCAGTTGTTGCACCGCTCGTCCTTGCCCCGGCCGTAGGCGTCCCAGTCGGTGGTCTCGATGAGCTCCTTGTACGTCTTCACGTAGCCGTCGGCCATGAGGTAGCACGGCTTCTGCCAGCCGAGCAGCGAGTAGGACGGGATACCCCACGCGGTGCACTGGAAGTCCGTCTTGCCTTCGAGGAAGTCCAGGAACAGCGGCGAGTGGTTCAACCGCCAGCGCTTGCGGTTTCCGCCGGCGAACGCCTTCGAGAACAGCTCACGGGTCTCGGTGACGCCGAGGAAGTGCTCCTGGTCCGGCGCCTTCTCGTAGGCGTAGGCCGGGGAGAGCATCATGCTGTCGACCTTGACCTCGTCGTTGAGGAAGTCGAGGACGTCGATGATCGTCTGCGGCGTGTCGGTGTTGAAGAAGGTCGAGTTGGTGGTGACCCGGAAGCCCTTCTCCTTGAGGAACTTGATCGCCGCGACCGCCTCGTCGAACACACCCTCCTTCGCGACTGACTCGTCGTGGCGCTCGCGCAGCCCGTCGATGTGGATGGCGAAGGAGAAGTACGGCGACGGCTCGAAGTTGAACTTGTCCCAGCGCTTGCGCACGAGTTCGGCGTTCGTGCATAGGTACACGTACTTCTTGCGCTTGACGAGCTCGTTGACCATGACGTCGATCTGCGGGTGCATCAGCGGCTCGCCGCCCGCGATCGACACCATCGGAGCACCGGACTCCTCGATCGCTCCCACGGCCTGCTCGACCGGCATGCGCTGACGCAGGATCTCGTGCGGCTGCTGGATCTTGCCGCATCCGTTGCACTTGAGGTTGCACGCGTACAGCGGCTCGAGTTCGACGATCAGCGGGAACTTCTCCCGCCGTCGGACCTTCTGCGAGAAGAGGTACCAGCCGATCCGGGCGCCTTGGCGAAGTGGAATGGGCATCAGCCAGTTACTCCTTTGGGCAGCGTGAATTTGATGTCTTCGTCGGTGAAGATCCGCTCGTCGAGCTCGACCGGGCCGAGCGCCCGCAGCATGCCGATGACCTCGTCGACGAGGTGTGGTGGCGCGGACGCGCCGGCCGTGACGCCGACCGTTCGCGAGTTCTCCAGCCACTCCGGCAGGATGTCGGTGGCTGCGTCGACCAAGTGCGCGGGCGTGCCGAGGCGTTCAACCACCTCGACCAGACGCAGCGAGTTCGACGAGTTGGCCGAGCCGACGACGATGACCACGTCCGAATCGGCGGCGATGGCGGATACCGCCCGCTGCCGGTTCGTCGTCGCGTAGCAGATGTCGTCGGTCGGCGAGGACTCGATCATCGGGAACCGGCGCCGAAGCACCGCGACCGTGTCAGCGGCATCGTCGACGGCCAGCGTTGTCTGCAGGACGAAGGCCACCTGGTCCGGATCCTCGGGCTCAACCGTCTCAGCCTCGGCGGCGTTCTGCACGAGGGTGATCCGGCCCGGTGCCTCCCCGAGCGTGCCCTCCACCTCGTCATGGCCGTCATGCCCGACGAGCAGCACCGTCGCGCCGCGCCCGACGAAGCGCCGCGCCTCGCTGTGGACCTTGGCGACGAGCGGGCAGGTCGCGTCGATCACGTTCAGCCCTCGCCGGTCGGCCTCCTCACGCACCGCAGGCGCGACGCCGTGCGCGGAGAACACGACCGTCGTGCCGTCGGGGACCTGGTCCAGCTCGTCGACGAAGACCGCGCCCTGGCGCTCGAGGTCGGCGACGACATGCGCGTTGTGCACGATCTGGCGACGCACGTAGATCGGCCGCGAGTACCGCTGCAACGCGAGCTCGACGATGTCTATCGCCCGCTCGACACCAGCGCAGAAGGACCGCGGGCCGGCGAGCAGGACCTCGCGCGGCCCGACGAGGGCGGCCCAGCGACTCAGGGCGGGGCCGGTGCGCCGCAGGGCATGCAGCGCCCTGGCACCGGCGGGCAGGGTGCGCAGCCGAGCGACCGGCGTGTAGGCGGTGTCGACGATGACGCGCACGACGGCGACCGGGATCTGGCCGGGCTGTTCGGCGACCGAACGCACGACCGCGGCAGATTCCATGTCGACCGCGATCGCGCCCGTGGCCGCGAGTCGCTCGCGCTCACTGGTGCTGTTGACGATGTGGTTGGTGCTGACGATCGGCCCGCTGTGAACCCGCATGCCGAGGCGGCGCAGTTCGGCCGCCAGCGGCGCGGCGGCGCGCAGCACGGTGCGCCCCCTGTCGTCACGGACCTCAGTGGCCACCACGACGTCGCCAGCGCGCAGTGATGGGTCCAGGCCACCGGCCACGCCGGCCACGGCCACCGCCAGCGGCGCGACGTCATGCAACCGAGGCAGCCACGCCCGGACCTTGTCCGGCCCCATCCCGCAGCGCTCGACGACGGCACCGGGCACGGTCGCGTGCAGCGCCGCATGCTCGCTGCGCAACGCCGTGACGACGAGGAGTGGAACGCTCATAGCTCGTCCGTGCCGGTCGCGGTGAGGAAGCGGCCGAGGGCGCTCAGCGGGAAGACCAGGCGATACATCTCGTAGCTGATGTAGAACGCGCCGGGAAAGCCGGTGCCGGTGAACGGGTCCTCGTCCCAGCCACCATCGGCGCGTTGCCTGTCCACCAGCCAGTCGATGCCGCGCCGCACCGCGGTCGTGTGCGGATCCACCTCGAGCAGCGCCAGTAGGGCCCACGCGGTCTGCGACGGTGTCGACGCCCCCCGGCCGCGCCATGCGTCGTCGTCGTACGAGCGCAGGTCCTCGCCCCAGCCGCCGTCGTCGTTCTGGTGCCGCTCGAGCCACCCGACCGCACGCCGGATCGAAGCGCTGTGCCGGTCGACGCCGACGCTGACCAGCGCAGGGACGACCGCGCCGGTGCCGTAGACGTAGTTGGCGCCCCAGCGCCCGAACCACGAGCCGTCGGCCTCCTGCGCCGACAGCAACCAGGTGACCCCGCGCTGAGCCGCTACCGTCCCGGCCTGCCCCAGCCGGCCGAGCATCTCGACGACATGCGCGGTGACGTCGGCCGACGGCGGGTCGATGACCGCGCCGAAATCGGAGAACGGCAGCTTCTCGACCAGCCGACGGGTGTTGTCCGCGTCGAACGCGCCCCAGCCGCCGTCGCGGGACTGCATGCCGACCGTCCACCGCACGCCCCGCTCGACCGCGGCCGCCGTGCCCGGAACCGTCTGCTCACCCACACGATCCAGCGCGAGGACGACCTCGGCGGTGTCGTCGATGTCGGGATAGAGGTCGTTGGCGAACTCGAACGCCCAGCCGCCGGGCGCGAGGCCGGGGCGCTTCACCGACCAGTCACCGCGAACCCGGATCTCCTCGTCCAGCAACCAGCTTGTCGCCCGTACAACCGCCGGATCCGCTGGGCTCTCACCGGCGTCGAGCAGCGCGGTCACGGCGAGGCAGGTGTCCCACACCGGCGACTGGCAGGCCTCCAGCCAGCGCACGTCACCATCCGGTGACACCTCGCGGACCAGGAATCCCTCGAGCCCCTCGACCGCGGCGACGAGCGCCGGGTGCTCCAGCGGGTAGCCGAGCAGGTGCAGCGCGAGGATGGAGTACACCCACGGCGGCTGGATTCCGCCCCAACCGCCATCCGCCTCCTGCCGAGCCAGGATCCACTCGGCCGCGCGATGGAACGCCATCGAGCGACCCGGCTTGACCGGCGAGCGGTCGTAGAGCTTCAGCACGCGGTCGAGCGCGCCGAACGCGGTGGCCACGATGCCGCGCTTCCGTGGCGCGGGGCTACCGCTGCGCAGCTCGCTCAGGGAGAACGGCAGCGGACGCACCGGGCGCAGCGTGGCGACCACCGTGATCGGTACGACCGTCTGCCGCGCCCAGCACCCCCAGTCGTACACGTTGAGCGGCATCCAGGACGGGAACAGGATGAGCTCGGGCGGCATCGCCGGCAGGTCGTCCCAGGACCACTCGCCGAACAGCGCCAGCCAGATGCGGGTGAAGACCCGGCTCGCCTCGACGCCTCCGGAGGCGAGGACGAATTCGCGAGCCGCCCGCATGTGCTCATCGGCCGCGTCGTCGCCGGCCAACCGGAGCGCTGCGTATGCCTCGACCGTCGTCGACACGTCGCCAGGCCCGCCGGCGAAGTTGGCCCACGTGCCGTCGGCCCGCTGCTGGGATCGGATCCACCGGGCAGCGGCGGCGAGGTCATCGGGGCGCAGGATGCCGAGGAACTGCCGCAGCAGCAGGTCTTCCGCGTCCATCGTCACGTTCGTCCGAAGCTCCCCCTTCCACCAGCCGGCCGGCGACTGGCGTTCGAGGAGATGCTCGCGCGCGCGCTTCACGGCCGCCGCGACGTCCAGCGGTTCGGCGTGAGCCTGTGCGGTCACGGAATCCTCCTTGGCCATGTCCGGTCGATCAGCGGTCGCGAGTGAGGATGTAGCTGCCGACGGCGGCAAGCTCCGCGGCCGACGCGGGGACGAGACCCAATCCGTCCAGCTGCGCCAACGCGGCGGCGAGCCGGGCATCCGCCTCGTGCGCCGCCCAGTCGAGTCCGCCCGCGTCGGCGATGAGCCGGGTCGCGAGCTCGACGTCGGCCTCGGTCGCCGGCGGACCGCCGGCGAGCAGCTCGGCGAGTTGTGCGCTGGCGGCCGAATCGCCGGAGAGCGCGGCGACGATCGGCGCGCTGCGCTTGCCCGCCCGCACGTCCGATGAGGAGGACTTGCCGGTCCTGGCCGGGTCGCCGACCACGCCGAGGATGTCGTCGACGAGCTGGAACGCGATCCCCAGCTCGTGCCCGAACGCTGCCAGCCCCGCGACCACATGGTCCGGCGCGCCGGCAGCCAGCGCGCCGATCGAGGACGCGCAGGACAGCAGCGCCGCGGTCTTGCCCGCTTCCATCGCCAGGACTTCGTGCAGCTCGACGGCATCACCCTGTTCGAGGAGCAGGTCCTGCGACTGGCCACCGATGAGCAGTTGGGTGGCTTCGAGCAGGCAGGGCAGGCTGCGCCGCCCGGCGAGGCCGCACTCGGCCAGCACGTCGAAGGCCAGCGTCAGCATCGCGCTGCCGGCGAGGATGGCCTGCCCCTCGCCGAATGCCACCCAGCCGGTCGGCCGGTGCCGCCGCTCGGTGTCGCGATCCATGATGTCGTCGTGCAGCAGCGAGAAGTTGTGCACGAGCTCGACCGCGACCGCCGCCGG